>NZ_JBGMOE010000039.1:0-16183 GCF_041424195.1 Tardiphaga sp.
GTGTCGCCCGAAAACAGCCTCGGCAGATGCTTGACAAATATAGGAGCCTCAATGCTTTCCCTCCTCGCCTTGGCCGGCGGCATCATGATAGCGACAATGGCAGGTCGTTGGACGATGTGACAAAACCGGAGCAGGCATTCGCGAACCAATATGGCAGCCTGTTGCCTCGGGCTGCAGGCATCACTCCCAAACACGCACGGCCGCCGAGCGAAGCTGCGCTCCGTCGCGTGATCCATTCGTGTTCAGCACCGCAAACGACCGGATCATACGCCGCAGCGAAGGAGTTTGCTGCGGCGGCAACGCGCTGCCATCCGATCAGGCTAGCGCGCCCGCAACCGTGCAATAGGGCAATGACTCCCTTGGCCTGGACTCGACTTTTACGGTCTGCCGAGCATGGTAGAGTGTGAAGAGGTCTTGGAAGTGGGCATCCATCGTTCGCGTCCGCGGTGCAGCGTCACGAGCGACAACGGCCTGTCTCGCTCGACCAAGGTCGATGAATTGACCAATCGCCCTGGCAAGACTCGCTGCATTTGCCGCCTCGAAATGAAGACCGGCCCCTTCTATCAAATGATCCGCAGCGGCGCCGCAGTCGGGTAGGAGCATGGGAATTCCACTCGCCTGAGCCTCCGCTGCAATCATGCAAAATGTTTCGGATTCGCTGCCGTGCACGAGGGCGTCAGCGCTGGCGAGAATTGCTGCGAATTCCCGTCTGTCCGTGATCGGGGGTATCAGCCGGATATGTGGGTTATTGCCTACTGCCCGCTCGACTTGCCGGCGCGCGCGGCCTTCTCCGGCAATGATAAGCCCAACAGGGCGGTGATAGCCGGCGGCTGTGACCGCGTCGATGATCATGGGCCACCGCTTTTCCGGGGCATGGCGTCCCCCACCAAACAGCAGAAGCGCATCATCGGGCAGGTCCAGGCATTCGAGCATCGTACGCCGCAAATCCCGGCTACGCCGGCGTGGACTGAAGATGTTGGGCTGGACACCCATGCGATTGATGACGACATTCTTCAGGCCGCCGAACCGGAGGCGGGTCGAGAGGTCGTCGCTCGCGCAGATGATATGGTCAAACGCGCCGTCAAAGCGCTTCAAACGACGCCAGAACCAGTCAAAGCCTCGGTCAATCGTTTGTCTGCTCGCGATATTTCGGAACCAGCGGTAGGCATAATTGCCCAAGGGATCGGCGTGCATGATCAGGCTGCGCGGCGCCGTACCCCGCCAGTTCGCCACCATGGAGGCACTGCTCCAAGGCGTCGATGCCTCGACCCAATCTGGCTTGAGCGCGTCCAGCATGGCGTGGAGAGCGAACTCATCATGAAAATAATGGTAGCGGCCATCCAGAGGAAAACGACGCCCGACAATATATTCGATCCGGGCTCCTGGTCCGTAATGTTCCGTGCGCGGTTCCGAACCAGGCACCAGAATGACAATGTCGTGGCCCTGAAGAGGCCCTGCCCGCAATTTATGCTCGACATAGGTTTTCACCCCACCGCCGTTCGGAGAATAGAAGGCGCATACATCGACGATCCGCATAGCCTCACCGCCCTCCGATTGGCCCGAAGGACATGAAACCCGAATGATAATTGAGGATGATGCGACGCCGTGTCGGGCCATCCCCTGCCCTGATCGTCGCTTCGGCCGCTCGCGGCTTACGCAGCCGAATGCGCGGATTGCCGCCAAATCCGACGCCGTCGACCATTACACTGAACTTCCGGCTTGAATCCCGATCGTGCAACACGCTGACAGCATAAGACCCGGCTCTTGGGACCCTGATGCACAGGGCGATCACTCCAGTCTTCGGAACTGGTGTTTCGACACGTCGGAACACCTTGCCTTGGCCTACAAGGACGTTGTCATCCTGAAGAAAATCCGCGTCGTTCGAAGGATAAACCTCGACCCTCAACAATCCGACACGATCCTTGATTCCCACAATCTGTAGAATGAAGGCGGGTCCGGCTTCATGCGGTCGGCATTGACCCTGCGCCATTCCCAGGTTGGGTGAGGAAGGTACAGCCGTCGTGGCCACAAGCAGCCCCGCGCCGTGTAGCGCTAATATATGCAACTGACGTCTCCCGCTGATCGTCATGATCCTGGAAGAAGGGACGCCTCGGTGCAGGGCGTATCAGACCCGGCGAAACAGTGAGCCTATGGCTCCGCTCTCATGCCGGCTGCCCATCGCCACCACATCGGGGCACGCGGTCCCGCCGACTTTTGACGGTCCGACATTTGCAGAACCATCGAATGCCGGCGGGATCTACGGATCACATGCCGGTCGGTGGCCTGAGCAATTCTGTGACCAGCCCCGCCGTCACGAAGTGCTCTGAAAATGCATCACGTGGCGAGGACAGGATTATCGTGCTGTGGAAAATTGGCCGCAGCGGCATGCCCAGGTCGATATCGAGATCCGACCGACATTCTCCCGAACAGGCCTCAAGTTCTTCGCAGTGCCGCTCCCCTGCTCTGGCGATGTCCGGCAATTCAGTGCGGGTGTGGCTACAGCCCGCTGCGCCGCTGGTGACGAGGATCGAGTTCGCCGGCGCGCCGTCCGGTATCATGATCACGGCCAGAACCAGCGCGGCGAGCAAACGCCCTAACCACCCCTCGACGCGGGCCCGGACCTTGCGCCAGCCTCCCCAGGGACCCATTGCCGAAGTTGCAACGGCAATCCCACAATCGACGGTCATTTCTCGCCTTCCCCGGAAAGAGGGAAATTGGTGGCCCTGACAAATTCGAATCTTCCCTTTGCGCGGACGATGACTGTCACACGCTTCTGGGAGCCGTTTGTGAATATTGCTCCGTACAGACCGCCATGATTGGCAACCAGATGCTGTGATCCTTCGCTCGATCGCCCTGCGGCGAGAGTACCGTTGGCGACATGCCCGTCCTCAACATAGATCCGATAGGCTATCTCAGCGCCATCGGTGGCCCAATCCAGTTTCATCCGGTCATCGCGATTCATGTAGGCGCTGACCTGTTGCGAACGCCCCGGATCAACGGCAACGGCAACCACCACCGGAGCGGCGAAGATCGGCATGGTCGGGACCGCAGCAAAATAGATCGAAAAGCCAACCAACGCTATCAACAGGGTCACCATGGCAGAGAGAAAAACGATGAGACGCATCACGTCAGCCGACCAGTAAATATTGTGCTCCGCCGGCACATTTGAGATCGCCAAACACCTAGTCATTCGACCCGCTTTGGGAATCCACTGGCACCATCAACCAATCCTTGCTGATTCATCCGGCGTGATCAGACCATCGACTGCACCGCGAAATGTCTCTACCGCCCCAACACCGCGTGAACCTAGGTAGAGCGGCTCCCTTCTCGCTTTTGCGCTGTCCTCGAAAAATAATACGCATCGCAACCCGCTACCCCTCAGCGTATTTTTTAGGTCGCGTCGAATTTTTCCGGCTTAGGCGCGAAAGGCGAGGATATCGATCGATCGAGTTCGTAACAGGCATGATTTTCATCCTGACGAGACCAATCGAGCCGGGTGACCGCGAAACGATCGCCTCGCCCAAAAAAGGGCGACGCGACTTCAGACACACCGCGCAAATATTGCCCTAAAGCTCCCTATCGTGTAATATCGTGCTCGTGAGACGACGCATTTCCCTTGTGCTGCTGCTCGGGGCCTTAATCGGCTTGTTCGCCCAGCAGGCCGCCTTCGCGGCCGGCCCCCATCAAGCGTCCATCATGCCAGCCAAAACGATGCCGGCCACCAAACAAATGCCCGATGATTGCGCGGCCCTTATGCAGAAGGCGCCGCCTGCCGGCGAAAAGCCATGCAAGGGGCTCACCCTGGAATGTATCGCATCCATGGGCTGCGTGATTCCGATCGTTGCCGCACCCGAGCAACCGCTCACGGTCAAGGTGATCTATGAACGGTTCGAACCTGTTGCGGCGACAGCCAGCGTTCTCACAGGGCGAGTGCTTGCGCCTGATCCCGAGCCACCGACCCTTCTGATCTGAGCCTGATCGCCACCGGCAAGGCCATGCGCCGTCACGCGTCGCATGGTCGATCCCTGGCCTCCTCATCTTCAGATCCGGAAAACACGCTCGATGACCAAATCCATCATCCGTGACGCTATGCTTGCCGTCCTGACGGCAGGCTCCGCCCACAACGGCCACCCTAACCGCAAAAGCCAGCAACCGCATGGAGCGGCTGGCGTCCGAGTGCAGGAATTTGTGACCATTTCTTGGCAGGGTGGGGCATCCGATGCTGCTCAGAGAACCGGCCACCCCTCCGCTGTCATGATACCGCATGCTGCCGATTGGATGGCCGGCATGCCTGCCATGTCGCGGAGACATCTGGCCAGTTGACCCGGCTTTCCGGCCGACAACACAGCTGACCAGGACAGGCAAGAGGCGCCGGCGCAAGCCTCCGCTCTCCCCGGCATTCTGGCTGGACGTTCGTCCCCTGGCAGCCCTTATCGCAGGAGACCTGCATGCGCTTGCTTCTCGCCGCGCCGTTGCTTCTGGCAATGCCTATCGCGGCTATTGCGCGACCCGTGACCTTTCGGGATGCTCTTGCACGTGCTGCGCACACTGCTCCGCTGCTGCGTGCTCGGGCCCTTGATCTCGAAGCTCGCCATTCGACGGCATCTGCAGCGGGCCGGCTTCCGGACCCGAAGCTAGGTATCAGCCTCGACAATTTTCCCGTAACCGGCCCACCTGCCGGCACCTTTGCGGGCGATAGCATGACTGCGCAGCGCATCGGCATCAGCCAGGACATTCCCAATCTCGCCAAACGCCATGCCCGCATCGATCGCGCTGAAGCCGATGCCGTCGCCGCAGAGGCCAACGGTCTCTCGGAGGCGCGGCGGGTCAGGGTCGCGACCGCGCTTGCCTGGATCAGCCTCGCCTATGCGGAGCGCAGGTTTTCGGCGATCGACGAGGTGATCGCCAGTCTGCGGCCACTGGGGATCGCCTCGCAATCGGGAGTCGTCTCAGGGTCCGCTCGTCCCGCACAGACACTGGACATTCAGCAGGTTCTGGCAACGCTTGAAGACAGGCGGAGCCAGGCAATCGCTGACGTTGGCCGCGCGCGCGCTGCGCTGGCACGCTGGACCGGGGACGGCGATGTCGAGGTTTCAGGCGATATGCCGCAGTTCACAGTCGATCCCGTCGCATTACGGGCCGAACTCGATCACCATCCCGATCTCGGCGTCGCCGGCGCCCGTACACGCCAGACGGAAGCCGAGGTCACCCTCGCCCGCGCCGAAAAGCGGCCGGACTGGGGGTTCGATGTCGCCTACCAACGCCGCGCCGACCGTTACGGGGACATGGTGTCGGCCGGCGTGACGGTCAGCCTGCCGCTCTTTGCCAAAAAACGCCAGGATCCGATGATCGCCGCCAGCCTTGCCAGCGTCGGCGCAGCGATGGCCGAGCAGGAGGAAATGCGGCGCAGTCTTATCGCCGACCTCGAAAGCGGACTTGCCGACCATGTCTTGCATCACGACCAATGGATGCGCGCACGAGATACCCTGCTGCCGCTCGCGCAGCGCAGGGCCGATCTCGAGACCGCCAGCTATAGCGCCAGGCGCGCGGGTCTCCTTGATGTGATCCAGGCCCGATCGATGCTGGCCGACCTCCAGTTACAAACTCTGGATCGCGAAGCCGAGGTGGCGCGCGACGCTGCGCGCCTTGTGTTGACCTATGGGGGTGACGACCGATGAGCGACAAGTTTTCGGCCGGCATGCGGCTTGGATTAGCCGCTACGACTATCGCCGTTTTCGCCGGTGCGGCGGGTTACGGCTTAGCCATCTTTCAAGACGGCGGCCGAACGACGCCCCAAGCCTCCGATGCAGGCCGTAAGGTTCTCTATTGGTACGACCCGATGGTGCCGCATGAACGCTACGATAATCCTGAGACCCGGTCTTCGATGGGAATGAAAACCATTCCCAAATATGCCGACGAGGGGCCAGGCGAAGCGGGCATCGCCATCGATCCGGCGCAAGCCCAAAACTTGGGATTGCGGATCGTCGCTGCGCAGACGGGCACGCTCGGTTCGGCGCTGACCGCTACCGGCAGCATCGATTTCAATCAGCGCGACGTCGCGGTTATCCAGAGCCGCGCGGGCGGTTTCGTCCAGCGCGTCTATGCGCGAGCGCCAGGGGACGTGATCGGTGCGGGCGCACCGCTTGCCGACCTCCTGCTGCCAGAATGGGCCGGCGCCCAGGCCGAATATCTCGCGGTCAAACGAACCGGCGATGCCGCGCTCACGCGCGCCGCGCGCCAGCGCCTGGCGCTGGTGGGCATGCCGGCCGGCACGATTGCCGCCGTCGATCGCGGCGGCACGCCACACAACGTCATCACCATCTCCTCTCCCATCAACGGCGCCATCAAGACGCTCGGCGTACGCAAGGGCATGACGATATCTGCTGGTGAGACGCTGGCCGAAGTGAACGGTCTCGGCACTGTCTGGCTCAATGCCGCGGTGCCGGAAGCGATGGCGGGCCAATTGCGACCGGGCCAGAGCGCCACCGCGACCCTGACCGCCTTTCCGGCCGAGCGCTTCGGCGGCCGGATTGCGGCGATCCTGCCCGCTTTTCAGGTCGATAGCCGGACGCTGACCGTGCGGATCGAGCTTCCCAATCGCGGTGGACGCCTCAGGCCCGGCATGTTCGCCAATGTCGATTTCGGCGGAACCACACGCTCGGCGCTGTTGGTTCCGTCGGAAGCGGTGATCCGCACCGGTAAGCGAACGCTGGTCATGCTCGCGCTCGACAAGGGGCGTTACCAGCCCGCTGAAGTCCAGACCGGCCAGACGAACGGTGGCCAGACCGAGATCCTTGCCGGCCTCTCTGAAGGCGAGAAGGTCGTCGCCTCCGGCCAGTTCCTGATCGACTCCGAGGCGAGCCTGTCGGGTGTTCAGGCACGACCGATTTCAACACAAGCGGCAACACCACTCAAGCAAGCAGCGGCAAAGGCCGGCGCCTATGCGACGGTCGGCCGGATCGACAAGATCGACGCGACCGGCATCACCTTCAGCCATCAGCCCATGCCAGCGCTCAACTGGCCGGCCATGACCATGAGCTTCCGCCTCGCGAACCCCGCGCTGGCGCGCGGATACAAAGCCGGTGACCGGGTCCGGTTCAGCTTTGACCAATCACCAGCCGGTCCGACAATCAGAACGATCACGCGGGAGGCCGGCCAATGATCGGGCGGCTGATTATATGGTCGGTGGGCAATCGCTTCTTCGTCATCCTCGGTGCCATCACTCTGGTGTTCGCAGGACTCTGGGCGGTTCGATCGACGCCGATCGACGCCTTGCCCGACCTCTCCGACACGCAGGTGATCATCCGCACCTCGCTGCCGGGCCAGGCGCCGCAGATCGTCGAGAACCAGGTCACCTATCCGCTTGCCACCACCATGCTCTCGGTGCCGGGGGCGAAGACGGTGCGCGCCTACAGCTTCTTCGGCGACAGCTTCGTCTATGTGATCTTCGAGGACGGCACCGACCTCTACTGGGCGCGCAGCCGCGTGCTCGAATATCTCAACCAGGTGCAAGGACGGCTTCCCGAGCAGGCGAAGAGCGCCATCGGCCCCGACGCGACCGGGGTGGGCTGGGTCTACGAATATGCCTTGGTCGACCGCACCGGCGGCCATGACCTCGCGCAGCTTCGCGGGCTTCAGGACTGGTTCCTGCGCTATGAGCTCAAAAGCCTGCCCGGTGTCGCCGAGGTCGCCAGCATCGGCGGCATGGTCAAGCAGTATCAGGTCGTGCTCGATCCCGTGAAGCTGGCCGCCTTCGGCATTACGCACAACCAAGCGGTTTCCGCCATCCAACAGGCCAATCAGGAAGCCGGCGGTTCGGTGCTCAATATGGGCGAGGCCGAATATATGATCCGCGCCTCGGGCTATCTGAAGTCGCTCGACGACTTCCGCGCGATCCCACTGCGCGTGGGTTCAGGCGGCGTTCCCGTCACACTGGGCGACGTCGCCACCGTCCGGACCGGCCCCGAGATGCGTCGCGGCATCGCCGAACTCGACGGCGACGGCGAGGTCGCGGGCGGCGTCGTCATCCTGCGCCAGGGTGCGGATGCACGCAGCACGATCGAAGCGGTAAGGACCAGGCTCGAGGAGTTGAAGAATAGCTTGCCCCCGGGCGTGGCGGTGGTGCCGACCTACGATCGCTCGCAGCTCATCGACCAAGCGGTGGAGAACCTCACGCACAAGCTGATCGAGGAGTTCATCGTCGTTGCGATCGTCTGCGCGCTGTTCCTCTGGCACGTCCGCTCGGCGCTGGTCGCGATCGTCACATTGCCTCTGGGCGTGCTTGCCGCCTTTATCGTCATGCACGCGCAAGGCGTGAACGCGAACATCATGTCGCTGGGCGGTATCGCAATCGCGATCGGGGCGATGGTCGATGCCGCGATCGTGATGATCGAAAACGCCCACAAGAAGATCGAGCAATGGGAACATGAGCATCCCGGCGAGGAGCTTAGGGGCGCCGAACATTCGACGGTCATCACCCAGGCGGCCATCGAAGTAGGTCCCGCGCTGTTTTTCTCGCTCCTCATCATCACCCTGTCCTTCGTGCCCGTGTTCACCCTCCAGGCCCAGGAAGGCCGGCTGTTCGCGCCGCTCGCTTTCACCAAGACCTACACGATGGCAGCCGCTGCCATCCTGTCGGTGACGCTGGTGCCGGTGCTGATGGGCTGGCTGATCCGCGGCAAAATCCCGTCCGAACAGGCCAATCCAATCAACCGGGTGCTCACCTGGGCCTATCGCCCCTGCATCGACTGGGCGCTCGATCGGCCGAAGACGACGCTCATCATCGCAGCCTTGGTCTTCGCGACCACCGCTTGGCCGCTCTCACGGCTCGGCGGCGAATTCCTGCCGTCGATGAACGAAGGCGACCTGCTCTACATGCCTTCGGCACTGCCGGGCCTCTCGGCGGCCAAGGCGTCCGAACTGCTCCAGCAGACCGACCGGATGATCAAGACCGTGCCCGAGGTGCGGAGCGTTTTCGGCAAGGCCGGACGCGCCGAGACCGCAACCGATCCTGCGCCGCTCGAGATGTTCGAGACGACGATCCGCTTCAAACCCCGCGACCAGTGGCGGCCGGGCATGACGCCAGACAGGCTGGTCGAAGAGCTCGACCGGGCGGTGAGGGTGCCGGGCCTCGCCAATATCTGGGTTCCGCCGATCCGCAACCGGATCGACATGCTGGCGACCGGCATCAAGAGCCCGATCGGGGTCAAGATTTCGGGCAGCGACTTGGCCGAGCTCGACCGCATCGCGCGCGAGGTCGAGGGCGTCGCCAAGGCCGTGCCCGGCGTCAGCTCAGCGCTGGCCGAGCGGCTGACCGGCGGCCGCTATGTCGATATCGACATCGATCGGGCGGCGGCCGCACGCTATGGGCTCAACATCGCCGATGTCCAGGCGATCGTCTCGGGCGCGGTCGGCGGCGAGAATGTGGGCCAGACCGTCGAGGGATTGGCCCGCTATCCGATCAATGTCCGATATCCGCGCGAGATCCGCGACAGCATCGACGCCTTGCAGGCGCTGCCGGTGCTGACGCCGTTGGGCCAGCAGATCACGCTCGGCACCGTCGCGCGGATCGCCGTCGCCGACGGGCCGCCGATGCTCAAGACCGAGAATGGCCGGCCATCGACCTGGGTCTATGTCGATGTGCGCGGCCGCGATCTCGCCTCGGTGGTCGGCGACCTGCAACAGGCCGTGGCAAGCAAGGTCCGGCTCTCGCCGGGAGTCAGCCTCGCCTATTCGGGGCAGTTCGAATATCTCCGGCGCGCGCTCGATCGCCTGAAGATCGTGATCCCCGCGACGCTGGTGATCATCTTCGTGCTGCTGTTCCTGATCTTCGGGCGGCTCGACGAGGCGCTGCTGATCATGGGCACATTGCCCTTCGCGCTCACCGGCGGGTTCTGGATCCTCTACCTGCTCGGTTATCACCAGTCGGTCGCAACCGGGGTCGGGTTTATCGCGCTGGCGGGCGTCTCCGCCGAATTCGGCGTTGTAATGCTGATCTATCTGAAGGATGCTCTCAAGGACCGGGGCGACACACCCGCGGCTCACGAAGTTTCGCAGGCGGTGCGCGACGGTGCGCTGCTCCGCGTCCGGCCCAAGGCCATGACAGTCGCGGTGATCATCGCGGGACTGTTGCCGATCCTCGCCGGATCCGGCGCGGGCTCCGAAGTGATGAGCAGGATCGCCGCGCCAATGGTCGGCGGCATGCTGACTGCACCGCTGCTCTCGATGTTCGTCATCCCCGCGGCTTTTCTTGTGCTGCGCCGCCGCGAAATCTCGACGGAATTACCGCCCATCCAGTATGATAAGAGCCTCTGACGACAAGGGATGAAATCGCGGCAGTCCTCGGAGAAATCTGATCAGAATAGCCGACGACACCTCTTCCGCGCCCGTAGGCGCCAGAGAGCGGTAACGTGCCATCGAAGGCAGATGATACCGATGCTGCGATTTCCTCGGCAGCCGCATTGCCGGACGTGCCCGCTGTCCGCAGCTGTGTCAGACCATTAGCGCGCGGCCAGCGCTGCTGGCGCTCGCGCGTCATTTGCCGAGCCGCACGAGAGGCACTGGTTCAATCATCCGCCCTGCGAGCCCGCGCAAACAGACGCTCGAACTCTGCCTCGCCAAGCGCGCCCTCGGTCAGAACGCGATTGGCCAGATAGCCGGGCGTTCCGCGCAGACCAAGAGCGAATGCGTCGACCGCGGTCTGTCGCAAAATGCCCTCGATCCGCCCTTGCTCCTCCCTCATGTCTTCCTGCAGTTTGTTCCAATCGATCGCGACGCTCGCCGCAACGGCTCTGATCCCGTCGCTATCGAGAAGCGTCGGCGATCGCATCAGCGCGTCGTGGAAGGCGGCATAGCGGCCCTGGAAGGATGCGGCGATCGCTGCACGCGCCGCATTTCTCGACCGCTCACCAAAAATCGGCCAATCCTTGAAGATGACGCCGACGCGCAGATCGGCAGCGATCGCGCGCTGCATCGCGCCGTTAGCCCCGCGGCAGGCAGGACACTGATAATCGGTGAAAACGACGAGCGTCACGTCCTGATTGGGCCGCTCAAGCCTTGGCGCGTCGCGGTCACCCAAAATCTTTTCGATGACGGGCGAATTCGGAACCTCGACTCCGATCGAACGGGTTCGCTGAAGGACCACGCTCACCGCCGCACCGCCGGCAATCGCCATCAGCAAGCCCCGCCGGTTCATATCCTAAGCATTCGCTCCTTCGACCGCCGATATGCAAAGAAGATGGTCGCATCGACATGCTGAGTTCGCCCTGAACTCCACATATGCATGCCATCCCTATTATGCAGGTTGTGCCCGCCGGCGGTTCCAACCAAACCCAATCACCAGGGCGACGACCATAGCGGCTTGCGCCGCGACGGTCTGGATGGTGGGGAAAAGCCCCACCAGGTCGATCCGGGGGAAAGATGGCAGAGGAACGATGTCGACGATCCCAGCCTCCTGCAGCGCGGCGACGCCCTTGCCCGCGAGCACCACCGTCAACACCGCCATCAGCCACGAGCTATAGGTGAAGAACGTGCCGATCGGCAGCGAGCGACTGTAGCGCAGCAGCGCCCAGGCAATCGCCGCCAGGACGACGCAAGCCGACAGCGCACCGGCCAGCATAGCCCCACCGTTGCCCTGCGCGGTCAGCGCCGCATAGAACAGGATCGTCTCGAACACCTCGCGATAGACCACGACGAAGGCGAGGCCGAACAGAAACCAGGCCGATCGCCCCGACAGCGCCTGCGCCATCTTCTCCCGGATATACTTCTGCCACTGATCGGCCTGCGCCTTGCCGTGCATCCAGATCCCGACCGACAGCAGCACGACCGCGGCCAGCAGCGAGCCGAATCCCTCGGTCAGTTCGCGGCTTGCCCCGCTTATGCCGATCGCCCAGGTAGCGATCACCCAGGTAACGAACCCTGCCACGAGAGCGCCGATCCATCCGGCATGGACGTAGGGCATGACCTCCGTCCGCTCTGCCTTCCGCAGGAATGCGATCATCGCAACGACGATGAGCAGCGCCTCCAGTCCTTCGCGCAGCAGGATCGTGGCGGCGCCAAGGAAGGTCGAAACCGCGCTGCCCGCATTCGGCGACAAAGCGGCTTCCGCGTCATCGTAGAGCGTGCCGAGAACCTGTTGGCGCTCAGCCAGAAGATCCGGATCTTCGCTCTGCACCGCAGCGCGATATTCGATCATCAAGCCCTCGATATGGGTCATCAAGGTCGCGTCGCGCGCACGCAAGGTCGGCTCGATCGGTTCGAACCCGTCGAGATAGGCCGACAGTGCCAGTTCGCCGGCGCGCTTGCGATCTCCGGCTTTCGACGCGGCCAGACTCTGCGCCATGCGTTCGCGGACCACGCTGAGCGATCCCGGGGCCTGTGCGATCACCGCATCTGGAGTGCGCCGCAGATAGGCCATCACCGCATCGGCTTTGGGCTGTCCAATCTTGGTGCCGAGCGCCTGCGGCGTCAGCCCAACCAACGTCTTCAGGTCGGGGACGCGCTGGCGCAGTTGAGGGTCGGATTTCCAGAGCCGCTCGCCTTCCTTCGCGGCAGCATCGGAAAAGGCGAAATGGCCGACGTAGAGTGCCAGTGCCCAGCGATCGCTGCTGGGCAATTCGTCGAAGCTGCGCATCGGCGTTCCATCGAGACCCTGGGTCACGACCTGATAGAGCGCGAATACGCTGCGTTCTCGCGCCCGCTGCGCATCCACGAATGCGATTGGCGGCGGGTTGAGTTTCGCAGCATCCGGACCTCGGCCATCGCCGGTCACACCATGGCAGGATGCGCAGTTGTCGTTGTACAGCGCTTGTCCGCGCCCAAAGGCGGGCGGCGTATTGGGCGCCAGCGGCACGGGATAGGCCTCAAGAAGAGCGTTCCCCAGACTATGGGCAATGTCGGAGACGGATGACCCGTCCGCCTTGCTTGCGATCGCGGTCTCGAGCCGCGCGGCTCCCGACACCAGCGCGGCGCGTTGCGGCTCTGCCGGTAGAGCCGCAATCTTGGCACTTACCGTCGCCGCGAACTCCTTCTGTTCGGCATATTCGGAGGCGTTGGTTATCTTTCCGCGCTCGACCGCCCCGCCGTAATCCACCGCCATATAGTCGAGCAGGCGCCAGATGGTCTGCACCTCTCTCGGATCGGCCGCAGGCGCCGCCTGCGCGGCGGTCGGCGCGATGATCGCACAGAGCAACGCGATCAGCGATAGAAATGCGTGAAAAGCATTTGCGGCATTGTCGCCACTGCGAGGAGGAGAACTAGACATAAGCCTGCTTTAAATCCTTCAGCGGCCGGGGAAGCAAGCATTTTGCAAACGGCATGCAATAGCGTTGCTCTCGACGTGATCTGGACGATATCCCCACACCCCGACAAAGGCCACGGTCTCCAGTCGCGCACGCCAGTAGATCAGCTCGTCAAGGCGCGAGATCTCGTCAGAGCGTGAAAGATAGCGGTATGATATGGTCGCGCGTAAGAGGGGCTAACGGCAACGCGGCTGCCGCATTTCGATCTACCCAAACTGCCTCTTCGATCTCCGAATGCATCTCAGGCATGTGCAACGTGCGCACACGGAAAACCTCGGCCGCAACGAGATGATCCGGTTCATTGGCAGCGATCGCTGAAAAGCGCCCGAGATAGTGCAAGCGGCCATCCGATATCGAAAGACCGATTTCCTCGCGCAACTCCCGGCGCAAAGCCGATCTAGGACTTTCACCTTTTTCAATTTTTCCGCCCGCCTGCATGAACCAGCGCGTGCCAGCTTTCCGCACAAGAAGAAGGCGGCCCTGCCCATCGTCGATGAGGGCTGCCGCAATATGGATAATTTTGCGCTCGGGCATTCTACAACCTTTTCCCAGCGTCGCGCTGTTCCTGCGTTCTTCAAGCCGATCACCGACATCATGGTTAACCATTTTTTAACGAAAATGGGGCAAGCTGCTCCCGCCTTCTATCAGGAATGTGTGACGATGAACGACATGTCCGTCGCCAATGTCATGGCATTGCGAACCGCGATCCTCGATCGCCAGACAGCGCTGCGCAATCTCGCTCCTGCGCCCGCTAACCCTGTACAAAGTGTCGGCGAAACCACCAAGACGTCACCGACCAGCTTTGCTGCAACACTGGAAACAGCGGTTCAGAAGGTCAATGGCGACCTCGAGCGCGAGGACACCGTCACCGAAGCCTATGAGCGCGGCGACATCACCGACATCGCGACCGTAGCCCTCATGCAGGCGCGCGCCTCGGTCAGTTTCGAGACGACGCTCCAGGTCCGCAACAAGCTTTTGTCGGCCTACCAGGACATCATGCGCATGCAGGTTTGACAAAGAACCCGCAGGTCGGCCGATCATAACTGGAATTTCCCAGCTCAGAACGGTCCAGAATTCGGGGTGCAGGTCAGCTGACGGCGCCCGCCCTATTAAACAAGCACGCCGAAGGCGCCGTCCCGTGCGCGACCCACGTCCAGACGGCGATTAACATGCGAGGCGCCGATCTTCCATCGATTAGAAGAGCCAGTTTGAGACACAGCACGAGACAATTGCGCCGCCACCAGCGTGAGCAGGGCACTGGAGTGCGCTGAAGTAGAGCAATAGCGGGATTGCAGGCTTTGGCGAATGCGGAAGCAGCGTTGTGGATGATAGTCGTCAAGATCTAGCGCGTTCCGATCCAGTTGGTGAGCATGGTTCTTTCAGGCCATGAACGCGACGTCGCCGTCCACGAGCGAACCGGCGTGATTTGCGTTTCCGCCACCAGAGCCAAACGCCCGTTATCGAAAGCGTCGCGACAGCTACCCCCGTCAACGAAAGCGCGATTTTCATCGCGATACCGAACACGTTGCCGACATGAATATCGCCAATCCAGCTGGTGAGCGTGGTTCCGGCCGCTCTTCCTGTCGGCAAACTCGTCGACACCAATCGCCCGCTATCGCCATCGAGCCGGAGCGTGGTATTACCATTGTTACTGGGGTCGCGATTGCTGACAACGCGATATTCGTAGGCGTGGCTGGCCGGATCGTAAAATAGCAACCGTTCCGAGCGGACGACAAATCCTTCCCGAGCGGCCCACATCTTCATGGCGCGCTGCGCTTCCCGATAGCCGTCCTGCCAGCCAAGGCGAGGTGGCTGCGCCGGGTCGGCGATGCGAGGCCTAGGCGGCTGCGGTTCGCTGCCGAAAATGGCCGCCGTGACGGGCCGGTAAACCTGCGGCAGATTGAACGAGACGCTCGACCAGGCGACGACCAGCATCAACAACCACGGCCAGAGACCGCCGGCGCGGTGAAGATCGTAGAACAGGCGATACTGCCCGCCTTTAAATCTCACCGCCCAAGCGGGCGCCCACTTTGTCGCCCAGGCATAAGATCGGCGTCGCGATACACCGCGCGCCGGCAGGGTGAGGTAGGCCCCGACAAAACAGTCCAAGGTCCAGGCCAGAGCGGCGATGCCAAGGACGAACGCGCCCCACGGGCCGAGCGCCAGTTGGTCGTGAAGCGAGTATATGAAGGGCATGACGTTGATGGGGCCGCCGCCAAGGTCGCCCGCTCGTCGCCGGCCCATCACCCGTCCGCTGGCCGGATCGAGCGCGATCTGATCAAAGCGCGGCGCTGGTCCGCCCTGCTTCGCCTCCACGTAGAAAATCGCCGGCTGGTCCGCCTTCCGGGTGAAATCGACACCGTTTATCGCGTAACCGGGGACCGCGCGCGCGGCGGCGTCGCGCAGCGCGAACGGATCCAGCGCCGGCTTGGCCGCGCTTTCTGGGCCGAGCACGAACATGCTGGGCGCAAAGACACGTTCGAGCTCGTCGTTCCACGCCAGGATCGCGCCGGTGAGGCCAACGATGGTCAGAAACCCGGCGAGAGCCAGTCCGGTCCAGCGATGCATAACCGTCGCGATTTGGCGTGGCTTATTCACCTCCGCCGGCTCACAGGGTCATGCGGCCGCCGATCGTGAAACGGCGGGTCTGTGACAGGCTGAACGCGCTCGCGCGCGGCTCATAGACGCGCGTGTCGAAAACGTTGGTGAGGTTTGCCTGCAAGCGAAAACGCGGCGAGACATCCCAGAACGCACCAAGATCGAGCCGTGTCGACGATGGCAATTCTCGAACGGCGCTAGAGAACGGGCTGAGCGAAAACGGCCCATTGAAAAGGCTTTGTTGCGAAATTGCGCCTGGGGGATTCCTCAGGTGAATCGAGTGCTTT
>NZ_JBGMOE010000040.1:0-16021 GCF_041424195.1 Tardiphaga sp.
GAGCCGTTCCAGTCGGTGTCGCCGAGCGGCTTGCAGTGGAATTCGATGTCGATGCCGTACTTCTCGGTCAGGCGCAGCATCAGGTAGCGGGCCATCCACATTTCGTCAGCGGCCTTCTTGGAGCCCTTGCCGAAGATCTGGAATTCCCACTGGCCCTTCGCCACTTCGGCGTTGATGCCTTCGTGGTTGATGCCGGCTTCGAGGCAGAGGTCGAGATGTTCTTCGACGATCTCACGGGCGATCGAGCCGACATTCTTGAAACCGACGCCGGTATAATACGGACCCTGCGGAGCCGGGTAACCAGCCTCCGGGAAGCCGAGCGGACGGCCGTTCTCGTAGAAGAAGTATTCCTGCTCGAAACCGAACCATGCGCCGGGATCGTCGAGGACGGTCGCGCGCCGGTTGGTCGGGTGCGGGGTGACGCCATCGGGCATCATGACTTCGCACATCACCAGGGCGCCGTTCTCACGGGCCGCATCGGGATAGATCGCAACCGGCTTCAGCACGCAATCCGAGCTGTGGCCTTCAGCCTGCATGGTCGACGAACCGTCGAAGCCCCACAGCGGGAGCTGCTCGAGGGTCGGGAAATCTTCGAATTCCTTGATCTGCGTCTTGCCACGCAGGTTCGGAACCGGCGTGTAACCGTCGAGCCAAATGTACTCGAGCTTATACTTTGTCATGCGGGTCTCTCATGAGTTGGCGATGCGTAGGGCGTGAGCCCTGAGCTTGCCGGCGGGCGGACGCAAAATCCGCCCCCAGCGGCACAGCTTATAAAGCACGTAATATGCCAATTTGCCGCGATGCAACCGTCCGCGTCGTAAAAAGGTCATGTCGCGTGGAATGCCGATCTGGCACGGCCAGAAGCAGCGCCGTCGCGCGCTCGAATCGGCGTTACTTTCGCGATTTTTAGCCCAAAGGCCCTCGGTTGCTCCGGAGCGCCATGCACAATCCTGGTGCACGCGATATTTTCCCGGAACTTTTCTGCCTTTCAAGCGCTCATTTGACGGTTGAGCGGTCGACATGTCGCAGCCAAAACCTGCGCGCCAAAGGCGCATTGGCCCCTTGTGCGCATATTGTCGGCATTCATCTGCTTTTTATGGAGCAATCGGCACAAAAGAAGTGCGCCGATGTTACAATCCGACCCTGACGTGAAAAACGCAGAGCGAAAAGCTGATCAGGAAGGAAAAGTGAGCGTTATGACGACAAATATTCCGCATCAACACACTGCCAAAATCTACCGGTTTCCGGTGGGCGGCCGTGCCTCGGTCGGCCCGCGCCGGCTGGACAGCAGGCCGAGCCTGTTCCGGATGCCGCAGACCGCTCCGGTCGTTGCGGTTGACGGCTGGTACCACGAGGCTGCCATCCAGGACGCCAAGCGGACCACCGAACACTAATGGTAGGCATCAGGCAGCGACGCCGCGCAGCGCGCGGGAGATTTGAAGTGATTGAGGGTCGAAACAACGATGTTTCGGCCCTCTTTTTATGGCTGCTTTGACAGGCGTCAGACGCCGAAGATCGACCAGCCGAGCCGCTTCGTGAGCGCTTCCAGCGCAACGCGGCCGAGATGCGAATTGCCGTGCTTGTCGAGGCCCGGCGCCCAGACTGCGATCGACGCCTTGCCGGGAGCGACAGCGATGATGCCGCCGCCGACGCCGCTCTTGCCGGGCAGGCCGACACGATAGGCGAACTCGCCCGAGCCGTCATAATGACCGCACATCAGCATCAGCGCGTTGATACGGCGCGCGCGCTCCGAGGACACCACCGAGAGGCCGGTCGAGGGATTGCGGCCGGAGTAAGCGAGATAGCGTGTGGCCATTGCC
Source organism: Tardiphaga sp. (assembly GCF_041424195.1). Lineage (NCBI taxonomy): Bacteria > Pseudomonadati > Pseudomonadota > Alphaproteobacteria > Hyphomicrobiales > Nitrobacteraceae > Tardiphaga > Tardiphaga sp. The sequence continues at coordinate 1,821 of NZ_JBGMOE010000040.1, forward strand.
AGTTGGCGGCACGACATCGCGATCGCGCAGTGATGGAAATAGACGCCGAGTGTGAAGTCGACGGGATTTTCGACCACGCCAAACGACTTCATGTAATTGGCCAGCGCGGTGTTGCGAAAGCCGGTGCGTTTCTCGGACGCTGCGACCGTCTCATCGATGACGATGGAGCTGTCGCCGGACAGAAACTGCATGAAGCGCAGGATTTCGCCGATAGCCTCGCGTGGCTGATGGCTGGACAGGATGACATCGGTGACAGCGATGGCGCCGGCATTGATGAAGGGGTTACGTGGCACGCCGCGCTCGCGTTCGAGCTGGACGATGGAGTTGAACGGATTGCCCGAGGGCTCGCGGCCGACATGTTTCCAGAGTCGGTCGCCGACCATGCCGAGCGCCAAGGTGAGTGTGAAAACCTTCGAGATACTCTGGATCGAGAACGGCACATCGGCATCGCCCGCGGCCGCAACCTGGCCATCGGCATCGATGACCACAAGCCCGAACTGGTTGGGATCGATGCCGGCGAGCTCCGGAATATAGCTCGCGACCTCGCCGCGGTCGGTCCGCTGCGCCATCTCGTCGGCGATCTCATTGACGATCAATTGAAGATCGGGGCCAGCGTGGCTCATTGCAAATCGATCAGGCGAGGGTGTCGTCAGTACGAAATCCGCAGGATCGCAACGGCGAGCACGGCCTGGGCGAAGAAGCCGACGAGGAAGGCCAGCGTGCGGAACACCGGCAGCCCCAGTGTGTAAACGACCAGATGCACGACGCGCGACCAGAAATAGACGGCGCAGGCCAGAACAGTGGTCGGGGTCGAAACGTCCGCAGCGTTCAGGATCAACACCAGCGGAGCAAAGACGATGAGGTTCTCGACCGCGTTGTCATGGGCGAACAGCAGCCGGTTGGCCCAGTCGGCCAGAGGCTTGTCATTACGCGACGGGTTGGCCATCGCGCCGGTCACGCCGCGGACCACGATGCGGTTCAGCACATAGGGCACCCAGAGCAGGCCGGTGAGAATCACGGTCAGCGTCAGCCAGAACAATTCACGCGTCATCCGGGTATCCTTTCGGTCGAAATTTCCGCGGAAAACGCGGAGATGGTCATGCAAAACACGCACGCCGCAAGTGGGGTGCGATGCGCGTTGGCTCAAACCATAAACGTTTGCTGTGACAACGCCAACTGAGCGCGGAGGAGGCGAGCTGTTACGCTCGCACCCGCACGTAACTGCCCGGGGCGTCTTCGAGCGCGGGGAAGGCGTCGGTGCCGACCTGCCGGGCCGGAACCTCTTCGCCATCGATACCGGCGAGCCACTCGCGCCAGTTCGGCCACCACGAGCCTGCATGTTCCTGCGCGGTTTTCATCCAGTCGGCAAGATCGGTGACGTGGGCGTTGTCATTGATCCAGTACTGGTACTTGCCGGAGGCCGGTGGATTGACCACGCCGGCGATATGGCCGGAGCCGGACAGCACATATTTCACCGGGCCGCCGAAGAATTGCGAGCCGTACAGCACCGACTGGGCCGGCGCGATGTGATCCTCGCGGGTGGCGAGATTGTAGATGGGCACCTTGACCTTGGAGAGGTCGAGCCTTGTGTTGTCGAGGATCATGTTGCCGGTCGAGAGCTTGTTCTCGAGATAGCAATTGCGCAGATAGAATGAGTGGTTCGCCGCCGGCATCCGCGTCGCATCCGAATTCCAGTGCAGCAGATCGAAGGCCGAAGGCGGCTTGCCCTTGAGGTAGTTGTTGACCACGTAGGACCAGATCAGGTCGTTGGAGCGCAGCATGTTGAAGGCCATGGCCATCTTGCTGCCTTCCAGCACACCCGCCGCCTGCATGTCCTTTTCCAGCGCCGAAATCTGATCCTCATCGACGAAGACCATGAGGTCGCCGGCATGGGTGAAGTCGACTTGCGCAGCCAGGAATGTCGCCGAGGCCACGCGCACGCGGCGCTTTTCGGCGAGCCAGGCCAGCGTCGAGGCGAGCAGGGTGCCGCCGACGCAATAGCCGATGGTGTGGACCGTCATCTCGCCGGTGACCTGCTCGATGACGTCCATCGCGGCCAGTGGACCTTCCTTCATATAGTCGTCGAAGGTCTTGGCGCCGAGGCGCTTGTCCGGATTGACCCAGGAGATCACGAATACCGAGATGCCCTGATCGACGGCCCACTTGATGAAGGATTTCTCGGGCTTGAGATCGAGGATGTAGAACTTGTTGATCCAGGGCGGCACGATCAGGAGCGGCGTGCGCAGCACGTTCTCGGTTGCCGGCTGATACTGGATGAGCTGCATCACCTCGTTCTGGAAGATCACCTTGCCCGGCGTCGTCGCCATGTTGACGCCGACTTCGAGATTCTTCGGGTCGGACTGGCGAATGCGCAGCGAGCCTTTGCCGGCTTCGATGTCTTCGGCCAGCATGGTCATGCCGCGCATCAGATTGCTGCCGTTCGACATCACCGTCTCGCGTAGCACTTCCGGATTGGTCAGCACGAAATTCGATGGCGCCATCGCATTGGTAATCTGCTGGACATAGAACTCCGCCTTCTTGCGGGTGTGTGCATCCAGACCTTCAGCATTCTTGACGAGATCGTGGGCCCATTGCGTGGTCAGCAGATAGGCCTGCATGACGAAGTCGAAGAACTGGTTCGATTTCCATTCGGGATCGCTGAAGCGCTTGTCGCGTGGCGGCGCCTCGATGGCGGGCAAGGTGGCTTCCCCGACCATCCGGCGCATCGCTGAGCCCCAGAGGTCGAGATAGGCCTTGCCAAGTTTCATCTGCAATTCGGCGGCGCGCTTGTCGTCGGACAGCCAGTAATTGGCGACGACGCTGAAGGTCTTGATCAGCTCCGTCAGTTCGTTCGGCGGCTTGTCGACGGTCTCGCCGGTCTGGCGTGACTGCAGATAGGCGGACAAGGCCTTGCCGCCATTTTCCATCGCCTTGGCCAGGTTGAGCGCAAAAGCTTCGGGATTGAACGGCTTGGCGGACGCGTCGCCCGAGGTCTTGTCGTCAGCAGCTTTGGCGTCGGCGGCAACTTCGGTCATGGCGCAACAACAGCTTTATTCCAGTCGGGCAACGGTAAGTCACCACGCAAATCAATGATGGCACAGTTCGTGGATTGTCGCAGGATTCGATGTGCTGCACTGCGTCATGTCTTCGGATTTGGGTCTTGCTTCCGTCATATTGAAGATCCAAGCCTGCAGCTTGTTCTCCCGGCATTAATCGTTTGTGGCCAGATTGGTTGGATGGTGCGCTGCGATAGGGATAAAATCGATTCTGATGCGATGTGATACAGGGTTGTGGCGTGACGCGTAGAGGGACATTCACGGCGATAGGTGGTCGCACCGGACGGGTGGCGAGAGTGGTCGCCCTGCTGGCGCTGGGGCTTGGCGCGCCTCTTGGCGGCTGCGCCTCGACCATCGCCGACATGCCCATGGTCGGCACGCCCGCGGGCGCTCCGGCGCGGCCGGCCGAGGTGGGGACCTATCTGCCGGTTCACGACCTGCCGACTACCCGCGAAGGCACCGCCATGGCGCCGGCGGACCAGGCCAAGATGCAGGCCGAATTGACCGCCGCCCGCGACCGCCAGGCCGTCGTACTGCCGGCTAAACCGGCAGCCAAATAGTCAAAACTGCCTGTCGTGACTGGTGTCACCGGGCTTCCGTGATAAAAAGAAGCGATTCAACCGCATGATGAAGCGGTTCTGGAGCCAAATCCCATGGAAGAATTCTACCGCATCCGCCGATTGCCGCCCTATGTGTTCGAACAGGTCAACCGGGCCAAAGCCGCCGCGCGGAACGCTGGCGCCGACATTATTGACCTCGGCATGGGCAATCCGGATCTGGCGACCCCGCCCCATGTGATCGAGAAGCTCAAGGAAACCCTGGGCAAGCCGCGCACCGACCGCTATTCGGCCTCGAAGGGCATCACCGGGCTACGCAAGGCCCAGGCCGGCTATTACGAGCGCCGGTTTGGCGTGAAGCTCAATCCCGACACCCAGGTGGTGGCGACGCTGGGCTCCAAGGAAGGCTTCGCCAACGTCGCCCAGGCAATCACTGCGCCCGGCGATGTCGTGCTGTGCCCGAATCCAAGCTATCCGATCCATGCATTCGGCTTCCTGATGGCGGGCGGCGTGATCCGCTCGGTGCCGTCCGAGCCGACCCCGGATTTCTTTGCCGCCGTCGAGCGCGCCATCATCCATTCGATCCCGAAGCCGATCGCGCTGATCGTCTGCTATCCGTCGAATCCGACGGCGCAGGTGGCGAGCCTCGATTTCTACAAGGACCTCGTCGCCTTCGCGAAAAAGCACGAGATCTACATTCTTTCGGACCTCGCTTATGCCGAGGTCTATTTCGACGACAAGAATCCGCCGCCCTCGGCGCTGCAGGTACCCGGCGCCATGGACGTCACCGTCGAATTCACCTCGATGTCGAAGACCTTCTCGATGGCCGGCTGGCGCATGGGCTTTGCGGTCGGCAACGAGCGCATCATTGCCGCGCTGACGCGGGTGAAATCCTATTTGGACTACGGCGCGTTCACGCCCGTGCAGGTCGCGGCGACTGCTGCGCTGAATGGCCCGGACGATTGCATTCGCGAGATGCGCGATGTCTATCGCAAGCGCCGCGATGCCATGGTGGAATCCTTTGGTCGGGCCGGCTGGGACATTCCGCCGCCATCGGCGTCGATGTTCGCCTGGGCGCCGCTACCTGAGAAATTCCGCGAAGTTGGCAGCATGCAGTTTGCAACGCTTCTCGTTGAAAAGTCGGGCGTGGTGGTATCTCCCGGCGTCGCCTTCGGCGAGCATGGCGAAGGTTACGTCCGTATCGCCATGGTCGAGAATGAACAGCGCATTCGCCAGGCTGCCCGCGGCATTCGCCGCTTCCTTGAAAGCGGTCTCGAAACGTTGCACAACGTGGTTCCTCTCGCCAACCGGCGATAGGCGTGATCCCCGAAAACCGGCAACCGGTTTTCGGACCGGTCATCGCTCAACAAGAATTCCGACAGGTCTGAAGCTTAATGGTCGCACCCCTCAAAGTGGGTATCGCGGGACTCGGCACCGTTGGTGCCGAAGTCGTCCGTCTCATCGAACAGCAGAACTCGATTTTGGCCGCGCGCTGCGGTCGTGGCGTCAAGGTGGTTGCTGTCACCGCGCGCTCCAAGACCAAGAAGCGCGGCGTCGATCTGCGCGGCATCGACTGGATGAAGGATCCGCTGGCGGTTGCGCAGCATCCGGACGTCGAATGCTTCGTCGAACTGATGGGCGGCGTCGGCGATCCCGCACTGTCGTCGATCGAGGCGGCGCTCAGAGCCGGCAAGTCGGTCGTCACCGCCAACAAGGCGCTGATTGCCAAGCATGGCCTGAAGCTCGCGGCGTCGGCCGAGAAGCATGGCGGCGCGCTGAACTACGAGGCCGCTGTCGCCGGCGCCATTCCGATCATCAAGACCATCCGTGAAGGTCTCGCCGGCACCGATATCAATCGCGTCTACGGTATCCTCAACGGCACCTGCAACTACATCCTGTCCCGGATGGAGCTGGAGGGCCTGTCCTTCGAGGAATGCCTTAAAGACGCGCAGCGGCTTGGCTATGCCGAGGCCGAGCCGTCCTTCGACGTCGATGGTCATGACACCGCGCAGAAGCTGGCAATTCTCGCCAGCCTCGCATTCGGGACCAAGGTCGCGCAGAGCGCCGTGTCCGTCGAAGGCATCTCGTCGATTGCCGCCGAGGATTTGCGCGCGGCCGCCGAGCTCGGCTATCGCGTGAAGCTGCTGGGCGTTGCCATGCGCACCGCGACGGGCATCGAACAACGCGTGCATCCGACCATGGTGCCGCTGTCATCCTCCATCGCGCAGGTCATGGGCGTCACCAACGCTGTCACCGTCGACGGTGCCGGCATCGCGCCGATCACGCTGGTCGGACCCGGGGCAGGCGGAGCCGCGACAGCATCTGCGGTTCTGGCTGATATTGCCGACGTTGCACGCGGTGTGCGCGCGCTGCCGTTCGGGCGGCCCGTCGATAAACTCAAGGCGACGACCAAGGCCCCGATGGAGCGCCACGAAGGCGGCTACTATATCCGCCTGATGGCGCGTGATCTCGCCGGCACTGCCGCGCGTATCGCAACGCGTCTGGCCGAGCAGAAGATCTCGCTGGAGTCGATCGTTCAGCGGCACCCCAATGGCGGCATAGAGCCAGTCGGCAAGAGCACGAAATCGTCACCGGTGCCTGTTATCCTGATCACCTACGCCACCACCGAAGACGCAATGCGTCGCGCCCTCCAGGCTGTGCAGAGCGACAAGGTGATATCAGGCAAGCCGCAAGTTATCCGGATCGAGAAGAACTAAATCCACGCGTTGAGAGTTGTACTGGATCACCCGATCCCCAGGGATTACCCGATCCGCCGTAGAAGGAGTCAGCCGATGTCGACCCATATTACCGTCCCGCCGCAGCAACTGCTCGAGCGCATTCTCACGCTGGAGATCGTTCGCGTGACCGAGCGCGCGGCGGTGTCGGCTGCGCGGTTGCGTGGTCATGGGCAGGAGAAGGCGGCAGATCAGGCAGCGGTCGATGCGATGCGCCGCGAACTCAACAAGATGCCGATCGACGGCACCATCGTGATCGGCGAGGGCGAGCGCGATGAAGCGCCGATGCTCTATATCGGCGAAAAGGTCGGCATCAATGCCGGTCCGAAGGTCGATATTGCGGTCGATCCGCTGGAAGGCACGACGCTGTGCGCCAAGGACATGCCAGGCTCGATCGCCACCATGGCGATGGCCGATGGCGGCACGCTGCTGCACGCGCCCGACGTCTATATGGACAAGATCGCGATCGGTCCGGGCTACGCCAAGAACGTGATCGACATCGACGCATCCCCGGAAGAGAACATCCGGCGCCTCGCCAAGGCCAAGGGGGTGCCGGTATCGGCGATCACGGCCCTCGTGCTCGAGCGGCCGCGGCACGAGGCATTGATTGCAGCAATCCGCTCGACCGGGGCGGCGCTGCGTCTCATTCCGGACGGCGACGTCGCCGGTGTCATCCACACCACCGATCCCGCCAAGTCTGGCATCGACATCTATCTTGGCATTGGCGGCGCACCGGAAGGTGTGCTGGCGGCTGCAGCACTGCGCTGCATTGGCGGCCAGATGCAGACCCGCCTGATCCTCGACACCGAGGAGAAGCGCGAGCGTGCGGCCAAGATGGGCGTCACTGATCCGAAGATGATCTATGGCATCGAGGACATGGCGAAGGGCGACTGTCTGTTTGCCGCCACCGGTGTCACCGATGGGGCCCTGCTGTCGGGCGTCAAGTTCCGCGGCGACGTCATCGAGACCGAGACCATCGTGATGCGTTCGGTCACCGGCACCGTGCGCATTATCAAGGGCGAGCATCGCCAGCTCGAAAAATTCCACCTGGATTGAGTTCAGTCACATGGCGAAGGCGAATGTTGAAATCCGCCCAGTCGGCCCCGATGAGCGGGCTGCCTGGGAGCCGCTGTGGCAGGGCTATCTGACGTTCTACAAGGCGACACTGCCGCAGGTCGCGACCGATACGGCGTGGAAGCGTTTCCACGACGCCAACGAGCAGATGTTCCTGCTCGGCGCCTATGTGGACGGCAAGCTCACCGGCATCGTGCAATTCCTGTATCACCGCTCATCCTGGACGCCTGGCAATTACTGCTATCTGCAGGATCTGTTCGTCGATAACGGCGCGCGTGGGCTCGGTGTCGGCCGCGCCTTGATCGAGGCGGTTTATGCGAAGGCGAAGGCTGATGGCTGCAGCCGGGTGCACTGGCTGACCCAGAACGAGAATGCGCAGGCACGCATTCTGTATGATCAGGTTGCGGATAATTCCGGATTCATGCAGTACCGAAAGATACTCTGAAGCTCACGGCCGTGGGTCGGGGGCGCGAGCGCTCCTTCGCGATCGTGAGCTTCAGCCACCCAATTGGAGTGGTGGGGTACCTCGATGCAGAACACTTCAAGATTCCGGGCTCGCGCTCTCGGCGTCGCCGAGACTGCGCCCCGGAATGACGACCAAGAACAAAAATATTGGGGAGCGATACCATGAGCGACATTTCTGCCGTTAAAGCTCTTGTCTTCGATGTGTTCGGCACCGTGGTGGACTGGCGCTCCAGTCTGATTGCTGACTGTACTTCATTCGGCAAAGCGCGCGGCGTCACGGCTGACTGGACTGCGCTCGTCGATGCCTGGCGGCAGGCCTATATGCCCTCGATGGATGTGGTGCGTCATCACCCCGAGTGCGGCTTCGTCAAGCTCGACACGCTGCATCGGCAATCCCTCGATGTGCTGGTCGCCAAATTCGGCATCAACGGGCTGTCCGATGACGATTTGCATCACATGACACTGGGCTGGCACAGACTGCATCCGTGGGCGGATTCGGTCAGCGGCCTCACCAAGCTGAAGACCAAATACATCATAAGCCCGTTGTCGAACGGCAATGTCGCGCTGCTCACCAACATGGCGAAATTCGCCGGCCTGCCATGGGACCTGATTATGAGCGCAGAATTGTTCGAGCACTACAAGCCCGATCCGCAGGCTTATCTCGGCGCGGCCGCACTGCTCAATCTGAAGCCTGCGGAAGTGATGATGGTGGCTGCGCATAACAGCGATCTCGATGCCGCGCACAAACTTGGCCTGAAGACCGCCTTCGTGCCGCGCGTCACTGAATATGGTCCGCACCAGAACCGCGACTTCAAGGCCGAGGGCCCATGGGACGTAGTGGCCGATGATTTCAACGATCTGGCGAAGCGGATGGGTTGCTGACCGGCTTGGGATTTGCCGAAAGCGGCTGCGCAGCCTATTGCTGATCCCATGACGCCACCGACCATCATTCCCGTCGAATCCCAGCAGGCCTTCCTCGGCGTCAGCGAATCCGCCACAGGGCGGGTCTGGCGTGACCGGGTCGACCAGCGCGGCGCGGCACGGGCACTGGCCATGGTGCAGCGTTTTCAATTGCCGGAAATGTTGGCGCGCCTTCTCGCCGGCCGCAATGTCGAGCTCGACGCCGTCGAGGATTTTCTCGACCCCACCATTCGCAAGCTGATGCCGGATCCGTTCACCATCACGCAGATGGAAGCGGCGGCGAAGCGCATTGCGGATGCCGCGCAGCGCCGCGAGAAGGTGGCGATCTTCGGCGATTACGACGTCGACGGCGCGACCTCGTCGGCGCTGCTGGCCTGGCATCTGCGCCATTGCGGGCTTGATCCGCAGATCCATATTCCCGATCGCATCTTCGAGGGGTACGGCCCCAATGTGGACGCCATCAAGACGCTGGCCGGCAAGGGCGCCACGCTGCTGGTGACTGTCGATTGCGGCACCACAAGCTTCGAACCATTGGCCGAAGCGAAGAAGCTCGGCATGTCCGTGGTCGTCATCGATCACCATCAGACCGGCGAGGAATTGCCTGACGTCGATGCCGTGGTGAACCCGAACCGGCTCGACGATATTTCCGGTCTCGGTCATCTCGCGGCGGTTGGCCTCGTGCTGATCACGCTGGTCGCCGTGAATCGCGAATTGCGCAAGCGGGGCTTCTGGACCGCAGAGATGCCGGAGCCTGATCTGCTCGGCATGCTGCATCACGTCGCGCTCGGCACCGTCGCGGACGTCGCCCCGCTGGTCGGACTGAACCGCGCTTTTGTCGCCAAGGGTCTCATCGCATTGCGTCGCCGCGATCATGTCGGCCATACCGCACTCATGGATGTGGCGCGTTTGAACGGTCCGCCGGAAGCGTGGCATCTCGGTTTCATGCTTGGGCCACGCATTAACGCCGGCGGCCGGATCGGGCGCGCCGATCTCGGCGTGCGGCTGTTGCTTGAGGGCGATATATCCGAAGCCGCGAAGATCGCTGCCGAACTCGATCGGCTGAACATCGAGCGCCGCGTGATCGAGCAGGCCGCAGAAGCGCAGGCTGAAGCGGAGGCGCTGGCGTCATTGGGGCTGGAAGACAAAGGCTCGGTGATCGTGACAGCCAGTGAAGGCTGGCATCCCGGTGTTGTCGGTCTTGTCGCTTCTCGCCTGAAAGAGAAATTCGCACGGCCCGCTTTCGCGATCGCGCTGGAGCCGGGCGGCATCGGCACCGGCTCCGGCCGTTCGATCTCCGGCGTCGATCTCGGCAAGGCCGTGCGGCAGGCGGTCACCGACGGATTGTTGATGAAAGGCGGCGGCCACGCCATGGCGGCGGGCATCACGCTTCGCAAGGAACGGCTCGGCGAATTCCGTGCCTATATCGAAAGCGCGCTGGCCGCGGATGTCGGCAAGTCACGCAACGAAAAAGAACTGTTCATCGACGGCGCCGTCACCGCGCGCGGTGTGACGACTGACCTCGTGAATACGCTCAACCGTGCCGGACCTTTTGGTGCAGCCAATCCCGAGCCGGTGATTGCATTGCCGGCGCATCAGCTCGCGTATGTTGACGAAGTTGGCCAGGCGCATCTGCGACTGCGCTTCAAGGCCAGTGACGGCGCCATGGTCAACGGCATCGCGTTTCGCTCGGTCGGACAGAAGCTCGGCAATGCCCTGCAGGAGAACCGCGGGCAATTGCTACATGTGGCGGGCTCGCTCACCGTCGATCGCTGGCAGGGCGCCGAACGCGTGCAGATGCGGGTGATCGACGTTGCGGTGCCCGATCCCGGGCCGAAGATGATCAGGTAGCTTCACCCGCCCTGGCGCAGACGCGCCAGGACTTTCAGCCCGCCATAGCCGTCCGCCGGCAGCAGGCCCATCTTGGTTTGATAGTCCTTCACGGCCTTCATCGTGTCGTTGCCGACACGGCCGTCAGTGCCGCCGGTGTCGAAGCCCGCGCGGGTGAGGCGGGTCTGCACTTCCTGCACTTCGGCGAGCGTCAGCGCGCGTTCGGAGCCGGGGAACGGTTGGATAAAGGGCGATCCTCCAAGAATGCGATCGCCGAGATGGCAGATTGCCAGTGCGTAGTTCATCGACGGATTGTAGCTGCGCACGGCATAGAAGCCTTGGCCGAGCAGGAAGGCCGGGCCGCCTTGCACCGGCACCCAGAGCTTGGCATTGGCATTGGGCTGCGGGAACGGCTGGCCATCGGCGCGCGTCACGCCGGCAGCGGACCATGCTGCAAAACTGCGATTGCTATCCGATGAGCCAGCGCCGTCGGCGCGGACTTCGTAGCCCCAGTGTTCGCCGCGCGGATATTTGCCGCGATTGACCAGGAAGCGTGCGCTGGAGCCCAGTGCGTCGTCGGGCTTGCCGAACGGCGAGACGCGGCCGTCGTGGTCATAGTCGATGCCGACATTGAGCCAGACCTCGGGCATCCATTGGGTGTGGCCCATGGCACCGGCCCATGAGCCGCGCATCTCGTCCGGGGTGCTCCAGCCCTTGTCGACGATCTTCAGCGCGTTGATCAGCTCGGTTTCCCAATAGGCACGGCGGCGCGGTTCGCGCCACGCCAGTGCCGCGAGCGACGGAAACACCGGACGCATATGGTTCTGCTGCACGATCGGATCGCCATAAGCGGATTCGACGCCCCATAGCGCCAGCAGCGTGCCGCGCTCAACGCCGAAATCGCGCTCGATACGCGCGAACAGTGCCTCGTTCTTCCGTAGCGCTTCCTTACCGGCGATGATGCGCCAGTCGGACGCGCGGCGGTTGACGTATTGCCAGAGCTGCTCGTGAAATTCCGGCTGCTTCTGCATCTTGGTGAACACGGACAAGTCCGGCTCGATGCGGCCCATCACGCGCGCATAGGTCGCGTCAGAGACGCCTTTGGCAATCGCCTTTGCGCGAAAGCCGTCGCGCCACTGATCGAAGCCCGCCGGCGCCGCGAAGGCGGTCGCGGGCATGGCCAACAGCGTGCCGGCACCCAGGCCGGAGCGGAGCAGACTGCGTCGGTCGATCAGGGAATCGCGTCTGGTCATGCCCCACTGTAGCCGCATGATTTGCGCCGTGGCAGGGGCAATGCGTCGCGGCGCGGGACAGACCGCCAACACATTGAAATCACGCATGAAAAAGACCGCCGGAAGCCGTTTTCGGGCCTCCGGCGGTCTAGCGAACAAGATGCGACTGCCTTGCGGCAATCTTGCGATGACCGGGCGCTCTTAGTCCTTGGCGCGTTCGATGTAGGAGCCGTCCTCGATCAGCACCACGATACGGGTGCCGGTGCCGATATGCGGCGGCACGTTGGTGCGCACGCCGTTGGACAGCATTGCCGGCTTGTAGGATGACGAGGCGGTCTGGCCCTTGGTCACCGGCTCGGTATCGACGACTTCGAGGGTCGCGCGCTGTGGCATCTGGATCGCCACCGGAACGAGGCCGTGCAGCGACAGCTTCACGGTCATGTTCTCCTGCAGATAGGGCTCGGCATCGCCGATGACGTCCTTCTGCACCTGAACCTGATCGTAATTGTCGTTGTTCATGAAATGGAAGCCGTCGGCGTCCTTGTAGAGGTAATTGAAGTTCTGGTCTTCAATCGTCGCCTTTTCCACCTGGTCAGTGGTCTTGTAGCGCTCCGAGATCTTCACACCGTCGCTGATTCGGCGCATTTCGATCTGGCTGACCGGGGTTCCCTTGCCGGGGTGGATGTTCTCCGCGGACAGAACCACGTAGAGCTTGCCTTCCTGCTCGATGACGTTGCCCTTGCGAATAGAACTGGCGATGACTTTCACAGATATGTTTCCTAGATTTCAGGCCCGGGACCGATCCGGACGTGTGTGTCCTGTGGCCAGCGAAGCGGTTTCGGGGGGCAACATACTGATTTCACGCGGCGATGCCAGCGTTTTGCAACCCAAAAGGGCCGTTTGCTGATGACTGGAACTAACCGTCCGTCGCCATGGTGGAGCCCGGCGCGGCACCAGGACCGCCGGGGCTTCCTGCTGGCGCGGGGCGCGATCACCGGGGCCATCCGGACGTGGTTCGGCGCCCAAAGCTTTCTGGAGGTCGAGACCGGCATCCTGCAGGTCTCGCCGGGCAACGAGACCCATCTGCACGCGCCAAAAACGGCATTGATCGACCGCGATGGCGAACGTCTCCTGCGGTATCTGCGGACCTCGCCGGAATTCGCCTGCAAGAAACTGCTGGCGGCGGGGGAGAGGAAAATCTTCGAATTCGCGCGGGTGTTTCGCGACCGCGAGCGCGGCGACAAGCACCTGCCTGAATTCACGATGCTGGAATGGTACCGTGCCGAGGAGAGCTACGAGACGGTCATCGCCGATTGCGTGGCGATCATCGCCCATGCTGCGCAGGCGACAGGCATTCGGCAATTCGCCTTTCGCGGTCAGGTTGCCGATCCGTTTGCCGAACCGGAGATGCTGACCGTGGCAGCGGCGTTCACGCGCTTTGCGGATATCGATCTGCTGGCGAGCATCGATGGTGCTGAGGGCAATCGCGACGCGCTGGTGGCTGCCGCGACCGGCAAGGTGCGGATCAGCGACGACGACACGTGGTCGGATATCTTCAGCAAGATTCTGGTAGAATATATCGAGCCACATCTCGGCCAGGGGCGGATGACGGTGCTGTTCGAATATCCGTCGCCTGAGGCGGCATTGGCGCGCACGACAGCGGGCGATCCGCGCGTCGCCGAACGCTTTGAGGTCTATGCCTGCGGCGTCGAACTCGCCAACGGCTTCGGCGAGTTGACCGACGCTGACGAACAGCGCCGACGCTTCGCGGAAGCGATGGATGAAAAAGAGCGTCGCTATGGCGAGCGCTATCCGCTCGACGAAGAATTTCTCGAAGCTGTAGCGGCGATGCCGGCAGCATCGGGCGTTGCCCTCGGCTTCGATCGGCTGGTGATGCTCGCGTCGGGCGCGACGCGGATCGATCAGGTGGTGTGGACGCCGCCGGCAGGTGCATTATGAACCGTCACGTGAAACTTGCGACGACCCTTCGGCAACCCGGTGAGCTCATTGAAAACGGCCTCGCGCCGGCGTCGACACTGGCCGATCTGGAGAAAGTCGCCGCGCGTTATGCCGTCGCGGTGACGCCGGCTGTTGCTGCACTGATCGACAGCAGCGATCCCAACGATCCGATCGCGCGTCAGTACATTCCGAGTGTGGATGAACTGAACGCACAACTGCACGAGAATGCCGATCCGATCGGCGATCACGCCCATGCGCCGATTGACGGCATCGTGCATCGCTATCCCGACCGCGTGTTGTTGAAGCTGGTGCATGTCTGTGCGGTGTATTGCCGGTTCTGCTTCCGCCGCGAGATGGTGGGCCCCGGCAAGGAGA
>NZ_JBGMOE010000041.1:0-16002 GCF_041424195.1 Tardiphaga sp.
GTCATGACGACTGAGAGCGTTACGCAAGATCGTAGGATGGGCAGAGAGCAGGCGCATCGCGCCGGAGCGAAACCCATCAACTGCAGACGAAGAAAGCGATGGATTTCGCGAAGACACTCACCCCATCCTGCGCGATCACAACAACCCGCCCCTACTCCGCCGCGATTTGCCGCGGCGCCGGCGGCGGATTGGCGAGGTCCTTGGCGAGTTCGGCATAGCGTGCCTTCGCCGCCACGACCGAGGCTTCCTTCACCGGGCCGTAGCCGCGGATGCTGTCCGGCAGCGAGAGAAGCTGCACGGCCGTATCCACCGTGAGCGGCGACAGCAGGTTCAGCACCGTGGCAACGTCCCTCTCATAGCCGGCGATCAGGTCGCGCTCCAGCTTGCGATCGGCACTGTAGCCGAACACATCCAGCGGCGTGCCGCGCAAGATGCGCAGCTTCGCCAGAATGCGAAACAACGGCAGCATCCAGGCGCCAAAGGCGCGCTTCTTCGGCCGCCCCGACGCATCGATGCCGGGCAGCATCGGCGGCGCGAGATTGAAGCTGATCTTGACGTCGCCCTCGAACTGATCGCGCAGCTGCTTCTCGAACTTGCCGTCGGTATAGAGCCGCGCAACCTCGTATTCATCCTTGTAGGCGAGCAGCTTGGCATAATTGATCGCCACCGCGCGTGGCAGTTCATCATCGTAGCCGCCGCGCATGGCGGCTTCGCGCACCATATCGACCATCGCCTGATAGCGTTCGGCGAGCTTGGCACTCTGATAGTCCGTGAGCAGTCCGCTGCGATGGGCGACGATCTCATCGAGGCTCATCTCATCCAGTGTCTTCGGCGCGATGGTCTCATCGGCGCCCTTGAGCATGTCGGCGAGCCGTGCCGGATCGGCGGCCGCAAGACGGCCAAGCTGGAACGCCAGCATGTTCATCTTGATCGACACACCGTTGAGTTCGATGGCCTGTTCGATGGATGCCGCCTGCAGCGGAAGCAGCCCCTGCTGATAGGCGAAGCCCATCATCATCATGTTGGTGGCGATGGAATCGCCAAGCAGCGCCTCCGCCGCCTTGGTGAAATCGAGGAACGTCGATTCCTTGCGCAGCGACATTTCCAGCACGTTGTTGACCTTGCGGGACTGGAAATTGAAGTCGCGGTTGCGCACGAAATCCGCAATCGGAATGAGATGGGTATTGACGATGCCAGTGGTGCGCGAGCTCTCGCAGAGCGAGATCGTTTCCTTGGCGATGGCCACTACTTCATCGGCCGCGATCAGGACATCCGCCGTGCCGGTGACGATGCGCGAGCAGGTGACGTCGCCGGTGTCGTTGGCGAGACGAACATGGCTGAGCACCGCGCCGCCCTTTTGAGCGAGGCCGGACATGTCGAGGATCATCGAGGCCTTGCCCTCGATATGCGCCGCCATGCCGAGCAGCGCGCCGATCGTCAGCACACCCGTGCCGCCGACGCCGCCGACGGCGATGTTATAGGGCTTGTCGAGCGTCGGCCGTGTGGCCGGTTCGGGCAACGCGCCGATCGTGCCGAGTTCGACCGGCGCCTTACGCTTCAGCTTGCCGCCATCGACCGTGACGAAGGACGGGCAGAAGCCCTTGAGGCACGAATAGTCCTTGTTGCAGGAGGACTGATTGATGGTGCGCTTGCGGCCCAATGGAGTTTCCAGCGGTTCCACCGAAATGCAGTTCGACTGCACCGAGCAGTCGCCGCAGCCTTCGCAAACTGCAGGATTGATGATGACACGGCGCTGCGGATCTTCGAGAATGCCTTTCTTGCGACGGCGGCGCTTTTCGGCCGCACAGGTCTGCACGAAGACGATGGCCGAGCAGCCCGGCACCTCGCGGCACGCCTTCATCACGCGGTCGAGTTCGTCGCGATGCGCCAGCTTGGTACCCGGCGCGATGGTGCTCGCCGGATAGAGATCGGGATTTTCCGAGACGAGATAGATCTCGCGGATGCCTTCGCTGTGCAGCTGGAACGTAATCTGCTGCGGCGACAGATCGCCATCGTGTTTCTGCCCGCCGGTCATGGCGACGGCGTCGTTATAGAGAATCTTGTAGGTGATGTTCGCCTTGGAGGCGATCGACTGGCGGATCGCCAGCGAGCCGGAATGGAAGTATGTGCCGTCGCCGAGATTGGCGAAGATATGCTTCTCCTTGGTGAAGGGCGCGATGCCGGTCCATGGCACGCCCTCGCCGCCCATATGGGTGAAGGTCTCGGTGGAGCGATCCATCCACAGCGACATGAAGTGGCAGCCGATCCCGGCCAGCGCGCGCGAGCCCTCGGGCACCTTGGTCGAGGTATTGTGCGGGCAGCCCGAACAGAAATACGGCGTGCGCGTGATCGGCACCACATTCTGGACCTGCGAGGCTTCACGTCCGTGAAACCAGTCGGCCTTGGCGCGCAGCAGTGCGGCGATCTCGGGATCAATCTCCATCGCCAGCAGGCGATCCACCAGCGAGGTCGCGACCTTGGCAACGCTCAGCTCTTCGGCGAATGGCAGGAAGCGATGATCGTGGGAATCCATCTTGCCGACGATGCGCGGACGCACATCGTCGCGCCAGTTGAACAGCTCCTGCTTGACCTGGTTCTCGACAATCTCGCGGCGCTCTTCGACGATGAAGATCTCCTCGAGACCGACCGCGAATTTGCGCACGCCTTCCGGCTCCAGCGGCCACGGCATGCCGATCTTGTAGAGGCGCAGACCAATCTTTGCGGCAACCTCCTCGGTGATGCCGAGCTCACGCAGCGCCTGCCGTACGTCCTCATAGCTCTTGCCGGACGCCATGATGCCGAAGCGCGCATTCGGCGAGTCCATGGTGACGCGATTGATGTTGTTGGCGCGGGCAAAGGCGATGGCAGCAAAGCCCTTGTAGTCCTGCAGGCGGCGATCCTGCACGTAACGATCGTCCGGCCAGCGCAGGTTCAGACCGTCCGGCGGCATTTCGAAGTCGGTCGGGATATTGAACGGCGTCATCTCGTCGTTGAGGTTGATCTCCGCCGTGGTTTCCACGGTCTCGGTGATCACCTTCATGCCGACCCAGCAGCCGGAATAGCGCGACATGGCAATGCCGAGCAGGCCCATCTCGATCATCTCGTGGATCGACGATGGATAGAGATACGGCATCAGCGCCGAGATGAAGGCGTGGTCCGACTGATGCGGAACCGTCGAGGATTTGGCGCCGTGATCATCGCCAGCGAGGCACAGAACGCCACCGAATTTCGCGGAACCTGCGGCATTGCCGTGGCGAAAGACGTCGCCGCAGCGATCGACACCCGGGCCCTTGCCGTACCAGATGCCGACGACGCCATCATATTCGGCGCCCGGCGAGAGATTGAGTTGCTGGGTACCCCAGATCGCGGTGGCCGCGAGGTCTTCGTTGACGCCGGGCTGGAATTTGACTCCGTATTGATCGAGATGTTTGCGGGCCGCCATCAGCTGCTGGTCGTAGCCGCCGAGCGGTGAGCCGCGATAGCCGGTGACGAAGGCTGCGGTGTTGAGGCCCGCCGCACGGTCCCTGCGGACCTGCGCCATGGGCAGTCGCACAAGGGCCTGGATGCCGGTCAGGAAGATGTGGCCGGAGCCCTGGGTGTATTTCTGATCGAGACTGATCGCGCCTTGATTGATTCCCATTCCCGCCCTCGTCACTGCCGCCCCCTGGCTATCGCCCGGGATCGTGCCGTCCGGCCTGCTGGCCCTGTTTATTTGGGGTCATTCGACTCCCTTAGAAACAGTCTATGTTGGATTTTGAACGGGGCGCACCACAATTCTGGGCAATGGTGCCCCGCGTCCAAAGAACGCAACTTCATGATGAGAGGAGGCCAGGTGTCTGGCACGTTGTGTCGTGGCGAAGGCCGCTGGCGCAAGGAGATAAGCGTGTGCAGTGCAACAGATTGCGGCCGCCGGGATGGAGCAGGCATCATCCCAAGCACGAATGAGGGTGTGGGCTCATAAGCCCGTATCCAGAGACGGATCGAAGCAAGCCTGATGAAGGCAAGGCAATTGGCGAGCGTGTCATAGCGGATGGCACGATGTCGGCTTCGCCTGATCCTGCTGAAGAACCGCTCGACCAGGTTCCAGATTGCGCTGCCCCAGATACCAGCGTGCCCGACAGACAGTTTCGCGGCGCATTCCGCTATCATTCGAACACATGAAGACGTCGCCAACGCATAGTGGTTAGCACATTCTGTCGTTCAGCTCCGGGGACGCATCCTCATGCCCAACATAGACGCGTACAGCGAGAGCTATCGCGCGAGCCACCAGTCGGCGGATATCGTTGCCGACTATATCGACACCTTCGAGGTGGGCTATTGCGCGGCGTTGTGGCGAAAAATCGAACAGCCCCTGCTCGAAAACATTCTGCGCCCGCTTGGAGGGCCGGAGCGAACAAGCCTCGATTTCGCCTGCGGAACCGGACGCATTGCCAAGGTCGCAGCATTGTTCTTCGGCTCGGTGGTCGGAGTCGATGTGTCGGAAGCCATGCTCTTGGCAGCGACAGTCCCCGACAACGTGACACTGCTATGCATCGATATCACGAACGCCCCTGGCCAACAGATATTCGACGTCGCCACCGCGTTTCGGTTTTTCCTGAATGCAGAGGACGCGCTTAGGCGCGACGCCTTGCGGGCAATCTATCGGCACCTCCGCAAGGACGGCGTGTTGGTGTGCAATATCCAACTGAATGCAACGTCGCCGATCGGGATGCTCAGTCGTATCCTGAACCGGGCATATCCGGCAAAGCCTCGAAACACCCTGACTTTGGATCAATTTTCAAGAGTGCTGTCCGATGAGGGATTTGAGGTAGTTGAGAGCACATATTACGGCTATCTCCCGCGACCGGGCCGTTTCTTTCCGCGCCTCTGTGAAGTGCTGATCGAACCATTCGAAAAGATATGCCGGAGCCTCAAGGTCCCGGGATTTCTCGCGGAGAATTTTCTTGTTGTGTCGCGAAAGGTCTAGGCCGAAAGCGCATGTGGACGCCGTTGTTTGGGTCCGGGCAGAATCTCCGTTTATGCGTTCACCGTGTCGTCGGGGAATATCTCGCCGATGATCTTCATCAGGTCGGCTTCGCGAAACGGCTTGCGCAGATAGGCGCGGAAACGCCCTGCGCGGTCGCGGACCACATGCTCCAGCAACGAGGTCATGACCACCACCGGAATGAGGCGAAGGCGCTCCTCCTGCCCCATTGCCGCAATCAGGCCCGCCCCATCGACAAACGGCATCATGAAATCGGTGAGGACAAGATCGGGTGTGTCCCGATGCAGAATGTCGAGCGCCTCGCGGCCATTGCCGGCCACGAGAACATTGAAGGCGTTCTCGCTCAACAGGACTTCGAGCCAGTCGGCGATCGCCCATTCGTCCTCGACAATCAGGACAGTTCGCACCGTTATTCTCCAGTCAACTTGAGATCCGTCGATGGAGTTGGTGCAGGTCCCTGACTTGAGATGTCCCTGAGGATGCGCTCCGCGCTGTGGAAATCGGCATCGAGAACAATGCCGCCGTCAATGATTTCAAAGCGGCGCATGCGCATATCGGTCCGGCGGTCGCGCGATTTCAGAATGGTCATCAGTCGATGGTTTTCCGAGCGCAGGGCTGCGAGATGCAGCGCGATGATGTTCTCGGCGACCGCCGATAGACCGGTCTGGTTGACGCCCTTGAGCGGCTGCCCGGGTGTCATGCCAGCGTGATCGGTTTCTGCCGTCGCCAGCGTGGTAACACCGAGTGCGCGCAACTCGTTGCACAGCGCCGACAAAAAAGACCCGATGCGGGCCTTCTCATCGGTGAGTTTCGAGAAGCCCTCGATGCCGTCGATCACCAGGCGCCGAATCCCGTTCTGCCTGATGGTCGAGAGCAGCTCGGTGGCGACCTCGTCGAGCACGGCTTCGGTCTGCGGGCGCCACATGAGGGTGACCTTGTCGCCGCGCGATTTCAGCGGCAGCTTGAGGCTGTCGGCCTTGATCCGCAGCGCCATCGGGTTCTCGTGAAACCCGAACAGCATCGCCGGTTCATGGGCGGAACCGCCGGTCAGGAACTGCAGACCGGCCGTGGTCTTGCCCGAGCCCGACGGGCCGAGCACCACAGTCACCGAATGCGTATCGACGCCGCCGCCAAGCATCCTGTCGACGCCGCCGATGCCGACGGAGACCATCGGACCGTCGGCGCTGTCCCACACGCTCGGCGTTTCCAATAGCGCCTCGATGCGCGGATAGATGCTGTGACCATGCTCGGTGATGCGATAGGAATGCTTGCCTCCCATGAACCAGCTGCCACGCAGTTTGTGGACCTGGAGCGAACGCTCGGCGCGGCGGCCATGTAGCGCCGACTGCAGCTCGATGAGACCGTCCACCATCGTATGCTCCGGCGGATGCGCATCGGCGTCGAAGGCGCTGGTCAGCAGGAACATGGTGCAATTGCTGAAGGCAGCCTGGGTCTGCAATTCGTGGATGAATTTCTTCAGCTCGAGTTCGGAGCGCGCCTTCTCATGCACGGTGATGAGGCCATCGAGCACCAGAATGCTGGCGTTCCGGGTACGGACCTCGCGGCGGACCACATCGAGCAGCCCGCGCAGCCCGTCGTCTTCCAGCGTCTTGAAGGCGCCAACATAGGACATGCGATCCGGGATCGCCGCTTCATCGAAGAAGGTCAGCCGCCGCATATGCCCGATCATGCGGGCATGGCTCTCCGCAAGCAGCGTGATGTAAAGCGCGTTACGCCCCTGCGCAGCCTGCGCAAAACAGATCTGGTTGCCCAGAATCGTCTTTCCGGCGCCCGGGGCGCCCTGAATGATGTAAATGCCGCCGTCGAAAACGCCCCCGCCCAGGATCGCGTCGAGACCCGGTACGCCGGTTGCAAACCGGCCGCTGTCGCCACTCATTCAGAAACTGCCCCTAAGCTGTCACCCATGACGGTGAGATGCTGAAACGCAGGAGCAGGCAATGAGTTCCAAAGCTTTCTTAGAAATATTTCGAAACGCAGCCAATGCGCAAGGCAGCCTCCCGCAAATGGCAGCCCCGAAACGGAACATCGGCCTTTACGCGCCATTGGTGTCCGGTCACCCTGACGGTGTCAGGCAAGGAGGACTGAAATGAACCAGAACTTACATAACTGGACGTCGCGGCCTGAGCTTGCTGGCAGCCATATGACGCCGAAGAATGACGGCGCCTACCATCCGGACTGTGGTGAAAAGCATGATCACAAGCCGACCAAGGCTATCATTGGCGTAGGCCTGTTCGTGGTGCTTAGTTTTCTGCTCTACGAATTCAACGGCAAGCCGTCGGGCGCGCATACATCGACGGCGCAGTATCAGAGCTTCGCGGCCAACCGCTAGGCTTCGGCGACTTCGCTTTCAGTCTCGCGGGCAACCACCCGGAACTGGAAGCCGTGCAGACCGATGGTCGGCATGATGCCGAAATGATCCGCGCTGAACACCCTGACGCGGTGCTCGGGTTCACTATTCGCCATAGTCGCTGGAATATCGCGAATCTGCTGATGGGCCTTGCGCGTGTGACGCTTGTTGCCCCAGCGCAATGCACGTTCGATCAATGGCTCCGGCTGCGTCGCGAGCACACGCGCCATACGCCAGAACGTTTGCACCAGCTTCGTGTAAGAAAGCTCTTCAAGACCGGCGACACTGATGTCAGCAGGAATGGGGAATGTCTCGACATCCACAATGGGTCCGGCATCGACACGTGCAATCATGCGATGGACCGTACAGCCGAAGTCGGTGGCGTGATCGCTAAGCGCAAAATGCGCCGAAGCGCTGCCGGGATATTGCGGCGGCCCGGGATGGAAATTGTAAGCGCCAAAGCCGAGCTGATCGAGGATCGCACCCGGGACGATCACGCCGGTGGTGAACGAGATCAGCCGCGCGCGGCGCAGCCAGTCTGGCTCGATCGCCGCCAGATCCTCGGCAGTGAAAATAGGGAGCACAGTCAGGCCGGGATTGTGACCACGGAGCAGCGTCGTAAAGACCGAGTGCTCAGCGGGGCCCGTAAGGAGGATAATCGTATCGAACATTCGGGCGCCACACTCTTCCGGGAATCAAAAATCACCACAGACTCGCAGTCAGGCCTTAACAACTGATGAGCAGACACCGATCGCGCTGCATTGCCGCATGGGACCCAGCTCTGCTTGGGCACAATTTCAGGAACATGCCCCTCATCTGACGGTTGTCTTGCCGCACAGGAGGCCTCGACATGGCGAACATCCCCAACCCCAACGACCCGTATCGTCCGAATCCCGCCGATGACATCCGTAATCCTGCGCGGCTCGATAACGAGTTGCAGGCCGATCCCGAACTCGCAGAAGGGCCAGCGAGCGGCAGCCGCATGGCCCTCTATGCACTTGGCGTCGTTGTCCTGCTCGGCGCCGTATTCTACGGCCTGAACAATACATCGATGAATCCCAGCGACACGACGAAGAGCGCATCCCAATCCGCGCCGGCGACGCAGGATAGCGCACCGAAGGCGCCAGCACCGACCAACAACATCGCGGATTCCTATTCGAAGCCACCAGTGGCTCCCGGCGTGCGCGACGTGACCCCGACCAACAACCAGCCGGGCGTCACCACCGGTGCGGCACCTGCGCGACCGCAGGCCCCGCAATCGGCTCCGACCGGCACCGAGATCGACAGCTCGAAGGGCGGCGCGCCGAAGTAACGGCGCGATCGGGCAGACGAAGCCGCGGACGGCAATGTCCGTGGCTTTGTCGCGCGTGGGCTATGCGCTCACCTGACGCAGGAAAGTGCGCTCCTCCGCGAGGATGAACTGGTGCTCCTCGGCCGACGCGAAATTCGCGGCGCCGTCGGCGTCACTGCGCAGTCTGGTGCGATAGGCCTCATAGGCTGCCAGGCTCGGGAAAGAGATCAGGCCGAACGCGATGTTGTTCGTTCCTTCATGGGGCATCCAATAGCCCTGCAGATCACCACCGCATTTGGGAATGATCGTCAGCCAGCGCTTGGCATAGGCTTCGAACAATGCGCTTTTGAACGGATCGATCTGATAGCGAATGAAGACAGTGATCGTCATGACGGCTCCCTCTGCAGATGGTGAAAGTAGCCGCTTGATCGACCGCAACAGTTCGATTAACGTCGAAGTATGAAAGCAGGCCCGGACATCGCCATGGTCGCTGCACTTGTTGGCGATCCTGCACGCGCCAATATGCTGACGGCACTGATGACAGGCCGCGCGCTGACTGCGAGCGAGCTCGCCCAGGAAGCCGGGATTACGGCGCCGACCGCGAGTTCACACCTCTCCAAACTCGAAGCCGGTGGCCTGATCGAGCCGGAGAAACAGGGGCGCCATCGCTATTATCGCCTCACCGGCCCCGACGTCGCCGGTGTGCTGGAAGGCCTGGCCGGTCTGGCAGCCCGTGCGGGCCATCTCCGCATCCGCACCGGGCCAAAGGAACCGGCATTGCGTCGCGCACGGATTTGCTACGACCATCTCGCCGGCGATCTCGGCGTGCAGATGCTCGACAGCATGCGGGCCCGGAAGCTGATCCGGCAGACCAAGCAGACTATCGAACTCACGACCCAGGGCGGCCGGTTCGTTGCTGAAGAATTGAGGATAGATCCCGCAACGCTGGCGCATCCACGTCGGCCGGTCTGCAAGGCCTGCCTCGACTGGAGCGAGCGGCGCCACCATCTGGCTGGGACACTCGGCGCTGCCATCATGACGTCATTTGCTGTCATGAAATGGGCCGCCAGAGACCCCTCGCCCGGCAGCCGCGTGGTGCATTTTACCCGCAATGGCGAGAAGCGGTTCGAGGCACTATTCGGCAACGCCATCCGCGAAACGTGAAGTCTGCGGCTTACCTTCGCCGCAATGCAGCCTGAAACCCGCCGAACCTTCTTTCTCCCGGAGCTGTCCCGATGAACCGCCTGCTGCTTGCTGCGCTGATTGCCACATTACCGCTCACCACCTCGCAGGCGGCCGAGCCTCCCGCGACGCGCGAGCCCTATGGCATCGGTCTCGAAGGTTTCCCCTATCCCTACCCCGTCAATATGCTCCCGCTAGTCAATGACGGCGAGCAGCTGCGCATGGCCTATATGGACGTGCCATCGACCAAGCCCAACGGCCGTACTGTCGTGCTGCTGCACGGCCGTAACTTCCCGTCGAGCTACTGGGCGCCGGTGATCGGCACGTTGAACGATGCAGGTTACCGCGTCGTGGTCCCAGATCAGATCGGCTTCGGCAAATCATCGAAGCCATCGGGCGATCTGCATTTCGACAACCTCGCCCGCAACACCGTTGCGCTGATGGATCACCTTGGAATATCCAAATTCGACATCGTGGCGCATTCGCTCGGCGGCATGTTGAGCGTACGCATTGCCCGCGCCTATCCCGATCGCATCGATCACCTGCTGCTTGCGGCGCCGATCGGACTTGAGGACTATCGGCTCTATGTGCCACCGACACCAACCGAGAAGATTCTGGAGAACGAAGACAAGCTGACGGCGGAAGGTTACCGGAAGCAGCTCGAGGTGAATTATTCGCTGAAGATGCAGCCCGACCAGGTAACGCCATTCATCGACGCACGTTTCAACATCAAGGGGTCGGCGGAATATCCGCGTTGGCTGCGCGCCTTCGTCAGCTCGGCGCAGCTCATCTATCGCGAGCCCGTGGTCCACGAAATTCCGCTGATCGCACTGCCGACCCTGTTCATCATGGGGGCCGACGATCACAACGCGCCGGGCAAGCCGAATGCGCCGGAAGCGTTGCGGCCCAAGATGGGCCAGAACGCCGATCTCGCCAAGGCGCTGGCGGCGAAGATGCCGAACGCGAAGGCGGAAGTGCTTCCGGATGCGGGCCACATCGTGTTTCTCGATGCACCGGCCAAATTCAACGAGCTGATGCTGGCATTTCTCGCGGCGAAGTAGCAGCCGCCGCGCCCTGCTACGCACATGCACCGGAACATTCATGCTGCATTCAGATCGAATCGGCTTAACTCAGACTGCGTAACGCCGATCCCCTGCAACTTTCTTGCCCCGCAAGAGTTCTGCACCGGGTGATGCGATGCCATCATTCTCTGCGCCGCATCGCGGCACCATCGAGGGAGAAAACTCATGAAGAAGATCTTTGCTGCGGCCCTGTTCGCCGTCAGCGTCGGCGGCCTTGGTGCCGCCAATGCAATGCCGCTGGCGCCGCTCAGCGCAGCCGATACGGCAGGCGTGATCAAGGTCGCCCAGGGCTGCGGCCCCGGCTATGCCCGCGGTCCCTATGGCGGTTGCCGCCCGATGTTCCGCGGCCCGCCGCCCCGCGCCCGCTACTGCCCGCCCGGCTTCTTCCGTAATCCCTACGGCCGCTGCATCCGCCGCTGGTGATCGCTGCACAATCCTGACGACGAAAACCCCGCCAATGGCGGGGTTTTTTGCTTCGCGGCGATTGGTTACAGCCGTCACAGGAAGATGACAGAATGGCGTTTCGCTGTTTTGGAGATCGTCATGTCGCGCGCGTTGCGTTGTCTCATTCTTGCCGGGCTGCTCGGCCTCTCATCGCTGACGACCGGCCGCGCCGAGATCATTCCCGTAACCGAGCCACAGTTGGGTCCGCGGCCGTTCTATCTTGTCGACAAGATGAAGGACGGTCCGCTGAAGGCAAGGCTGAGCACCTGCACCGGACCGTTTCGCAAGAGCGATTTCTCCATCGCCCATCGCGGCGCGCCGCTGCAATTCCCCGAGCACAGCCGCGAATCTTACCTGGCCGCCGCGCGCATGGGTGCCGGCGTGATCGAATGCGACGTGACCTTCACCAAAGACCGTCAGTTAGTCTGCCGGCATTCGCAATGCGACCTGCACACGACAACGAACATCCTGTCGGTGCCGTCGCTCGCAGCAAAGTGCACGCAACCTTTCAGCCCTGCCGATCCCGCCACCGGCAGGAAAGCAGCTGCGAAATGCTGTACCAGTGACATCACCCTGGCGGAGTTCAAAACGCTGACGGCGAAGATGGATGCCGCCAACACGTCTGCCACCACCGTCGCGGACTACCAGAACGGTACGCCGCGCTGGCGCACCGACCTCTATGCGAGCTCGGGCACGCTGATGACCCATGCGGAGAGCATCGCACTGATCAAAAGCCTCGGCGCCAGGTTCACCCCCGAGCTGAAGGCGCCCGAAGTGCCGATGCCCTTCGATGGCGATTACACTCAGGAAAAATACGCCACCCAGATGCTCGACGAGTATCGCACCGCCGGCATTCCACCGGGCGATGTCTTTGCGCAGAGCTTCGATCTGAACGACATCAAGTTCTGGATCCGCACCGCGCCGGAATTTGCCGCGCAAGCCGTCTATCTCGATGGACGCTATGAAATATCGGGCTTCGATCACATGCGGCCGGAAACCTGGAAGCCGTCAATGCCGGAGCTGAAAGCCGCCGGCGTGAAAATCCTCGCCCCTCCGATCTACATGCTGCTGACGCTCGATGGCAGCGGCCGGATCGTGCCCTCACCATATGCCAAGGCAGCGCGAGACGCCGGCCTCGACCTGATCACCTGGTCGCTGGAGCGCGACGGACCGCTGGCCAACGGCGGCGGCTTCTTCCACCGCTCCATCAAACCCGCCATCGACCGCGATGGCGATACGCTGACGGTGCTCGATGTACTGGCGAAGGACGTCGGCGTGCGCGGTGTATTTTCCGACTGGCCGGCGACCACGACGTTCTATGCCAGCTGCATGGGGCTGCGCTGATCAGGCGCTATTTGGGTTCGCTGTCAAAGATGAATTTCGGCATTTCCAGCTTCAGCCGGATCGCCAGCAGGCGGAACACCAGTCCGGTCACAGCCGCAGCCAGCGTCACCAGATCGGGACTGAAACCATATTTGATGCCGCCGATATACAGCAGGCCTGTGACGATCGAGACGCTGGCATAGAGTTCGCTGCGAAACAGTAGCGGTATATCATTGCACAACACGTCGCGGAGCACGCCACCGACGCAGCCGGTGATCATCCCGGCCACCACCACGATCAGCAACGGCTGATCCATGGCGAGGGCGATGTTGCAGCCCATGATCGTGAAGACCACAAGGCCGATAGCATCGAGCACCAGAAACAGCGCATGAAAGCGATGCACAAAGCGCGCAAGCCCGATGGTCACCAGCGCCGCACCGCCGGTGAGCAGCAGCAGATATGGGCTCTTCACCCACCACAGCGGATAATGCCCGAGCAGCATGTCGCGCACCGAACCACCGCCAAGTGCCGTGATACAGCCGAGCATGGCGACGCCCAGCCAGTCCATATTGCGCCGCCCGGCAGCTAGCGCAGCCGTCATCGCCTCGGCAACGAGCGCGATCATGGCGAGGGGGAACAGCAGGGCTTCGGTATGGGGCATGGGACTCGTCGGCAGCGGATGGCGGCGACCTGTAACACAAATCCATGCATGCGGTGTCCGGGGGCGGACAAATCCCTGCCATTTTCCTGAGCCTCCATCACAACCTCACGGCAGGAGGTGTCATGACCTGTCTGTTTCTCGCCCTCCCCGTTCTACTCTTGGCTGGCGCGGCCATGGCGGAGGACGCGCGGCTGTCGATGCCCTATTACGGCAGCGCCACCATGAATGCCGATGAGAGCCTGGTGCTGCATTTCACCCGCACGGTGGACGGCAAGCCGGCTAACGGCTCGCAGACCTTTGCCCCCGGCGATCGCAGCTACGACAACGTGCGTCGCCACCTGAGCGGCATTGAGCCCGGCCAGACCAAGCCGCTGACGCCCTGGAGAGACTGAGCGTCAGCACAAACGGACTTGCCCTACCAGTAGCGGCGGCGCCAGTAACGACGACGCCAGTAGCGGCGTCGGGCGCCCCAGCGGCGACGGCGCCAACCCCAATGCCTGTGGCGCCACCCCCAATGCCGTCGCCGCCAGCCGCGATGCCAGCGCACCTGTTCCGGCTGCAGGCGATCGACGTCGTCCTGCGACGCCACCGCAGGCTGCGGTTCGTTGTCCGGTTTGTGATGATCCAGTGGATTGGTCGGCAGCAGCGGCGCGGCCTGGGCCTGCGTCACAGCCTGTGCGGCGAGCCCCGCGCCTGCGGCGAAGCCGAAAGCCAGTTTCAGAAAATGACGGCGTTCCATCGCAATCTCTCCCTGATATCGTGAGGAGATCAGGGTCGGCTCAGCGGCATGAATGGAAACTGAATGTGCGCGGCAACTCGCATATTTCGACGTTGAGACTACCGAAAGCCGGCGGCCAGCCCGACCACCTGGCCATCGAGCCCGTTGAAGCCGTGATATCCCCGCGCCTCGCACGGATCGCCTTCATTGCGGCCACCGCTCAGCCACGCCACGCGGGCGCGCCCCGCCGACCATTTCACGAAGGGATCGACACCGGCCGGCGCGGTAAACTTGCAGCCGTCATTGCGATGATGAATGACCAGCGTGCGCGGCAGCGCCGAGGGCGAACCGATGATCGACATCACATTGCTGCCACCGCCCGATTCCCCGCTGAGAAAACCCGAGGTGAGTACCAGTGCATCCGGCCGCGCACCGTGCGCAATCCCCTCGGCGGCACGCTGCGTGCCGCGACTGGTCGCGACCACCGTGACCGGCCGCTTAATCCCAGCCATATATTGCACGGCGCTGGACAGATCGGTCCCAGCATCGACCACCAGCACCGCCAGACCCCGCGCCGCATAGGCGCTGCGGGTTCGCACGAGCTGATTGCCCTTCAGTCCGTTGATCTCGCCATGATCGCCGGGACTGATGGCTCCGCTGCCGCCCGGCATCAGGATCACACTCGCGCGCGGAGATGCGGGCTTGATGAGCACGGCGCGGGAGCCGGCAATCGTGACGGTTTCGTCGGCAAACGCCGCACTGCAGGCCACGCCGATCAGCGTCATGGTGGCGATGATGCGGCCGATCCAGATACATAACTTCGTCATGCGTAGCTTCGCCTGTTTTCTGCCATGGGCAACTATTGCTGCTTCCGATGAGGCCCGATGGCAAGCGATGGATACGTTTCGCTCCGCATTCCGAAAGATGCAAACGTTTCGCGGAAACGGATTAAGCCGATGGCGGCGTAAGGGTGCCTGCAGCCCGCATGAGCGAAGCGGCATGCTGGGACCATGTCGGACAACGTCCTCCCGGATTTCGCTGCGCTCATCCGGGCTAAGATTGTTCGACTATTTCCCCCGCATCGCCGCCATTACCCTAGGCACGAGCGATGACGCAACTGCGGCGTGGCCGCTGGCGTTGAAATGCTGGCCATCGGGATCGCGGGTGCTTGCTGGCGCCGTCATGCCGGTCACAATCACCTTGATATGGCGCGCCGCCAGTTGTTGCTGGATGGCAGCTATATTGCCGGCGCGGCTGGCGCCCTCGCCGCGTCGCGCGTCATTTCCGCCAGGCTGGAGAATGACAATTTGCGTTCCGTCCGGCACGGCCGAATTGAGCCGCTGCAACATGCCGCCGGTCGTATCGCCAGGAATTCCGGCATTTGCGACATGGGCATCGACTCCGCGCGCCCGAAGCATCGCCTCAAGCTGGGCTGGAAAGGCTTGCGACGGTTCGACACCGCCATTGGTCCTGCCGCGGCCATGACCATAAGTGTTGCTGGCGCCGAGCGCTACGATGTGGACGGACGCGGCCTGAACGGCGACGGAAGGCAGCATGAACGCAACAAGACAAACAGCGGCTCGTGTTATCTGCATGTGAGCTCCCTCCAGCGTGACGCCGCTACAACGGCATATTGTCGTGCTTCTTCATCGGTACTTCCAGATGCTTGTCCTTCAGCATCGCCAGCGCGCGGGCGATGCGCTTGCGAGTGGAGTGCGGCATGATCACGTCGTCGATATAGCCGCGCTCGGCGGCGACGAAGGGCGACAGGAAGCGGTCTTCATATTCCTTGGTGCGCGCGGCGATCTTGTCGGCGTCGCCGATGTCCTGCCGGAAGATGATTTCCACCGCGCCCTTGGCGCCCATCACGGCGATCTGCGCCGTCGGCCAGGCATAATTCATGTCGGCGCCGATTTCCTTCGAGGCCATCACGTCGAACGCGCCGCCAT
>NZ_JBGMOE010000042.1:0-2116 GCF_041424195.1 Tardiphaga sp.
TCGCCATGTCCGGCGCGATCATGCCGGCGCCCTTGGCCATGCCGTTGATGGTGACCTTGGCCTTGCCGAGCTTCACGGTGGCGGTCGCGACCTTCGGGAAAGTGTCGGTGGTCATGATCGCCCGGGCGGCGTCCATCCAGCCGTCCGGTCCGGCGCTGTCCGCCAGCGTGGCGAGCACGCCGTCGAACTTGGTCGCGTCCAGCGGTTCGCCGATCACGCCGGTCGAGGCAAGGAAGATCTCGTTCGGCTTGCAGCCCACGGCCTTGGACGCGATGTCGCCGGTGAGTTTGGTCGAAGCCTTGCCGGTCTTGCCGGTGAAGGCGTTGGCATTGCCGGAATTGACCACCAGCGCCTGCGCCTTGCCGTTCTTGAGCACGCTGCGACACCATTCCACCGGCGCTGACGGGCACTTCGACTTGGTGAACACGCCGGCCGCCGTCGTGCCCTTGTCCATCACCGCAAGCAGCACGTCGGTGCGGCCCTTGTAGCGGATCCCGGCGGCTGCCGTGGCGAGGCGCACGCCTGCGATGGCGGGCATCTCGGGAACGTCGGTCGGGGCGAGGGGGGAGACGGGGGACGGCTTGGCCATGAGTGCTTTCAGCTTTCGTAAAAAGATGAAGCGCTCTGTATCACCTCTGCCGCCGCGGTGGGAGAGGGCTTTGCCGTCATGCTCCCGTCACGTGGCGACTTGCTATGTGAACACGACCCTGTCCGAAAAACGGTACCCGCTTTTCGGCATCATGCTCTAGCCCGGGCCGAACTTGAACTTGCCGTCGTCTTCGAGGAACGGACCGCTGCGCATATAGAGCTGGCCGTTCTCGCCGATGAAGAACAGCGTGTTCTTCGGCACTTTCTTGGCGCCCTTCAGCAGGAATTTGGCATTGTTGGTGCCCATCTTGTACGCGAAGGTCTTGCCTGACGCGTCGTAGCCATAGCCCATATCGGGCGAGAGCACCCAGGGCGTCGGTGCCTGAGCCAGAGCAGGGCCCGCAAGGGCCGATGTCACCAGCGCGGCGGCGCACAGCATCGTAAAAACGCGAGCGGTCATCCCGAATTCTCCGAAAGTGTTTTTGAAACTACGTCGCGAATGTGCGGTCGTCTTGAACAAATCACGAACCGCAACGTTCCGTCAATACGACATGGGGTCGCGAAGAGTTTGTTATTTCGCAAGTCTGGCCGGGCGACTATCTTTCGCATTCGGGCTAAGCCGGTCCGCGATGAATGCGGCGATGGGGATGATTCGACAATGCGAGCGATCGTGAAAAGTCTTTTGGTTGTGGGCGCTGTCACCCTGGCATCCGGCCTGGCTGCGGCGGACGACTACAAACTCAGCAACAACCAGCGTATTTCCTGCGGCCGTGGCCTCAGCGCCGGCAAGCTGAGCACGGCCACCTGCCGCTCCTACGCCTATCTGTTCAACACCAGGACCTCCGAATATTTCCGCTGCTCGGTGTCGCTGTCGATGACACGCGATGCAAAGGAAGTCGTCAATGTGCAGACCGACGGCGGATGCGTGAAGAAGCCGCGCGTGTTCGATACCGATTCCACCTACTCATTCGATGCCACCGAGACTGAGCCGCCGAATACCAATTCGTTCTTCGGCAGTGGCGGCTTTGCCATGTGGGTGAGCGACAATACCCAGCAGAAAATCCGCGGCTGCGTCACGATTCCGTCGGGACTCGGCTCCGATGTATCGCGCTGCATCGATATGAAGTTCGAATAGGCGATCTTCTCCCCCGCTGCGCAGCTATCGCAGGATGGGGTGAGCGCCTTCGCGAAACCGATCGCTTTCTTCGTCTGCGATTGATGGGGTTCGCGAAGACTCTCTACCCATCCTACGGCCTCATCGGATTCAACTGTCAAACAGCCACTGCCCTTCAGACATGCGTCATCGCCCCTGTTGTTGGCGGCGCGGGGGCGCCGTCGTCGCTTGCATTCCCGCCCCCTTGCGAGAGGGCGTGCGGAACGCCGGGTGCCCGATGCACCCCTGGGCCTGATGCCGATGCGGTCTTCCGCAAGGGTATGCATCAGGACTTTCGGAAAGCACGGGCGACTGCCCGGCGTTCCGCCTGCGGTGTTTTGTCGGCTTGCTGAATGCTTGCCCAAGCAACCGATC
>NZ_JBGMOE010000043.1:0-2079 GCF_041424195.1 Tardiphaga sp.
GCTCCAGGTTGCGATGGCCTGGGAAGCGCCGGAGAAGTTTTGAGATGCCGAGCAAACCGTAAGCCCACTCGCGAGGCGACGCGGATTCCATGAGGGACGGCGTGATCTCCAACATCCGGGCCGCCGCCCAGCCATCCAGTGAACGCGCGTTTTTGTGCCGCGCGACCGCTCCTAGCGCCCATATCGTGCGCCCTAGCGCGTCGCCCGCGCCGGCGCTTTCCACCCAGCACCGGTCAAAGCTCATGAAGTTGTGAACCTTCTTGGTTTCCGGGCGCCAAGCGTTTTCGACAAACGCGGCGTAGATGAGGAGAAGCTGATCCTCTTGCCCCGTCAGGGGGCGCACTGCCGCAAGTTCGGTGAGAACGAGCAGCGCGCGGGCGTTGTCGTCGAGGCAATAGCCATGCCGCCGATCGGGTACTGCAAATTTGGTGTGTTGCATCAGGCCGACGGAATCGGTGAGCGCTGCAAGGTGGTTGGTCGAGATGGGTGGCAACGGGGAGTTGCCCGGTTCGAGCG
Organism: Tardiphaga sp.; assembly: GCF_041424195.1. Classification (NCBI taxonomy): domain Bacteria; kingdom Pseudomonadati; phylum Pseudomonadota; class Alphaproteobacteria; order Hyphomicrobiales; family Nitrobacteraceae; genus Tardiphaga; species Tardiphaga sp. Next base: position 517 of record NZ_JBGMOE010000043.1, read on the forward strand.
ATGGAAAAGGGATGACGGTCGTGTTGGTGGCGCGCCGCTCAAGTCGGACTTCGGCAAAGACCGTAAAATACTGTTCCGCAACTCTCGACCATATCATAGCGCGGCCCCGCGCATAAGCGTTCGTCCGGACCTCGCTTCGCAGCGTATCGTCCTTGATCAACCGGCGGATTGCAGTTGCGAACCCTTCTGCCTGCCCGAACGGGACGAGCAGGCCACAGTCGTCCGCGAGCAGTTCCTGCGCGTACCAGAACGGCGTCGATACAACGGCTTTCCCGAGTGCGATGGCGTAAGCGAGCGTCCCGGATGCGATTTGCGCTTCGTTGGGGTAAGGTGACAGATAGATATCGCACGCGGCCAGATAATCGAGCAACTGGTCAAGCGTCAGGTATCTATCCACGAACCGGACATGGTCGCTGACGCCAAGTTCATCGGCAAGTGCCGTCAAACTTTCGCGGTAACGCTCTCCCTCGTCCCGCACGAGATTGGGATGGGTGGCCCCCACGATCATGTAGAGAAGCTTGGGGTTGTCCCCGACAAGTGCGGGCAGCGCGCGAATAGCGGTCTCGATGCCTTTGCCGGGTCCGAGTAGCCCAAAGGTCATCAGTAAGGTACGATCAGCCAGGTCCAGATCATGCTTGGCCATGGCCGGGTCCAGAAAAGGACGATCTGGCACACCATGTGGGATCACCGCGATCTTGTCGGGTGGAACCCCGTAGACATCTTGCAGGATCTGGCGCCCCTTGTCGGCCATTACGATCAGGCGGGCAGAACTCTCGATGAGCTCGTCCAAAACGCGGCGCTGAGCCGGATTGGGTGAGGCGAGGACGGTGTGCAGCGTCGTCACAAGCGGTGCGTTCAGTCCGCCCACGAGGCCGAGGACATGCTCGCCCGCTTCGCCGCCGAAAATTCCGAACTCATGCTGCAGCGAGACGATCTCGATATCCGCAACATTCAGGAAGTCCGCCGCCTCTTGGTAGGAGGCAGGATCCGCGTGATGAATTTCAAAGGGAACCTGATCGGAATAGTCGTAGACAATCTTGTTGTCCGTCATTGCAACCGTAAAGGCGCTAACTGAAGCGTCGGCGTGGATGAGCGCTTGCTGAAGGTCGTCCGTAAAGGTTGCGATTCCGCACTGGCGAGGCACACAGGTCCCGATCAGGGCCACGCGATTGGGCCGGGGAGCGGCGAAAGATCCTTGCATGCTCACACTCTCACGTTGTGGGCCTCTGCGAGCCGGCGCCACGAAGGCAGCAGCGCGTTTTGCCATTGCGCAATACGTTTACGGCAGCTTTGCAATCGACGGGCTGGCCGACCCAGAATGTTGTTGCCCTTGGACCATAGTCCAGAGTCAACATCTTTCGTCCGTGCCAACTACCCGCGTTATGGTGGGCTTTCTTTCAACGCTGATTGTTGCGTAAGAGACTGAGACGCTATGCGCTTTACGTATGTTCCACAGCACGGGATGTCGCGGCGTAAATGACTATAGGCGCCGGTGACATAAGGCTGAGAGAGGTGGCCTGGCAAAACTGGACAGCGGGATAAGTGGATTTTCTGCCTGACGGC
>NZ_JBGMOE010000044.1:0-117370 GCF_041424195.1 Tardiphaga sp.
ATTCGCCGATGAACCGGAATCCCTCCAGATTCAATAAATTCGTGAACCGCTCTAGGACCGGTCTTTGGCGCGGCTAGCATAGAGCCCGCGCAGCATGCCGTTCAAACGGCTCGCCAGAACCTGCCAGTTGCGTTGCGCTAGCCATGTGGCCGCATTGGTTTGCATTTCTTTCCTCACGTCGTGATCGCCCAACAATTGCGCGATGCCGCGGTCGATGGCGTCCTGCTCAAATCCATCGAATCGCACGACTGCGGTCCCCAACTCGTCGAAGATGGCCGCGGGCGTGACAACGACCGGAGTGCCGCTGGCCAGCGCAATGCGCACGGCGCCGCTGGCGGATTCCGGGCTCTCATCATAGGGGAGGATCAACAGGTCGCACTCAGTGAGCTGGGCAAGGCTGCTGTTGTCGGTCTGGAATTCCGTCTTCCACTCGATCAGTTCGAACACGCCGAGCGTTTTTGCCAGCGCCTTGCAGTGCGCGATTTCGTCTGTGGATGTCGGCGATTCATACTCGGCGTTGATGAGCCGCAGCCGAATGTTCGGCCATTTCTGTCTGAGGCTGACCAAAGCGTGGATGAGTTTCGGCAGCCCCTTGCCAGGCAGGAAGAAGCCATAGGAGCCGATGACCGGTGCGCTGCTCCCAGTCAGTTGGCGAGCTTCGGAAGCGTTAAGACGCTCCGGCGCGCCATGCGGGAAGTATGTGACGTTGGCGATCAGGCCCCAATCCTTGAGACGATTGAGGTCGGCGATTTGGTGAACGAGAACGCGCGTCGAGCGGCGAAGCGCCGCGATGATCGAATTTCGTTCGTCTTCAGGGAGCTTTGCGAGGGTCGGGACAGAGTGCAGCACGACGACCGTGAGCCGCGTGGCGAGGCGTCTGTCCCGGAGCAGCTTCGCGAGGTCTTGCCATGATATCAGGCCGGGCTGGTGCTGAATGACAAGAACCTCAGGATCGCTGACTGACACGCTGCGCGCCAGACGATCCATGACGCCGCTCTCTTCGAGTATGGTCCATGCGGGAACGGTCTGCGGTCCGGTGGCGCCGTCTTTGATCCGTGTCCGGTCGTCGCTCAGTATCGTGAGCTTGATCGCGTCCGGAGCGGTCTTCTCAATCATTCTGTCGAGCAGGAAGCGCGAATACTCGGCCACGCCGCATTTCACGTCCCAGGTCGATATCCAGCCGACGCGCAGTGCTTTGGAGCGTGTGGAGATGACGTCCACGGCGCCGTTCACCAGACGTTCGACCCAAGGGGCCTGCGCCAGCGAGCGTTTGATATCGGTGGCGGCGCGCCGGGCCTTCTGCCTTGACGCACTGTTGCTGTTGAGACGCTCCCGGTGGATTTCCCGGAAGGCGGCTGTCAGGTCGTCGAGGTCCGGTTCGACCCACAAGGATGAATTGTCGGCGACGTGGCTTGCCGAGCGTGCGAAATGGAATGCCACGAAGCGGCAATTATCCGGTGACGTGAAGTCCACGTGGCCGCCATAGCCGGTGACGATCAAAGGCATGCCCGCCGCCATGGCTTCCGCGGCCGGAAGGTTGAAACCTTCGCCGCGGGTCGGCAGCACCATGGCATCGGCGTCGCGAAACAGCGCGAGCATCTGATCGTCGTTGAAGTCCTGTTCGATCACGGTGATATCCGCGATCTCCGGGTCTTCGCGTCTCAGTCTGGCGACCTGTTCGACGATGTCGTTATGAGAATTGGGGAAGGTCTTGATGACCAGCCGCACCGCGTCTTCCCGGCGAAAAGCTTTCGCATAGGCGGCGATGAGGACATCTGCGCCCTTTCGGGGAAAGCAGGACGACACGTGCAGGAAGGTGAACGGCCGTTCGGCAAGCTTTGCGGATCGCTCGAGGCCGATTTTGCGATAGCCGCTCAAGTCGGGCGCATAGCCGACATCGAGGATCGGACGCCAGACGCCGGAGTCGATCAGCGACTTCGTGACGAATGTAGTTGGAGCCAGGATGGCCTCGAAGTTCTCATTGAGCGTCTGCACGATGGCCGGCGGCAGCAGGGACTCTTCCCAAAACAGCATCGCGAACTTGTGCCCGGGCACGTCCGGCACGTGGATGGGATAATGCTGGCTGATGACGATTTGCGGTTCCGTTGGCGGCTCTTCGCGTGACGCCAGCAATGCGATGATGTTGGCTTGCGCTGGCGACCCACCGCCGAAGTCGGCGACCGAGCCGTTTTCCCAAGGGATGACGCGCTGGTGGCCCGGACGATTAGCTTCCATCGTTGTCGCCATGGAGCGGTTCACGGCGGCGAGGCTGTATGCGCCTTGTACATGGCCGACGAATGTCGTGTGCAGATTGCGGGATATCCCACGCTTCGTATCAGGGTCGAGCGGCAGTCTCGCGCCGGCCACTGCTAGTGCGCGCAGCAGCGCCGGGACATGACGGTCGAGCTCATATCGACTGATGAAAGCGAGCTGGCGTGCGACGACCCGGTCCCGAAAGTCCTGATCTGTTGCGAGTTGCATCAGAGCGTCCGCCACTGCATTGGCAGAGCGTTCCGTCAAAGCAATGGCTGCATCCGCGATCGTATAGGCGATCGCGGAACAGGGCCATGCGATGACCGGCAGGCTGTGCGCCATGGCCTCGATCAGCGGAACGCCGAAGCCCTCGTGGTAGCTCAGGGATACATAGGCGTGCGCCGTGTTGAACCAGCGATGCAGTTCCTCATCGGAGACGGCACCTGTCAGGATAACGTGCTCATCCAGATGATGTTGCGCGGCGCGTCGGCGAATTTCGGCGGGGTAGGCGTCCTTTGTCGAGTCGAAGCGTCCGACGATGACAAGGCGCGATGGCCGGGCATATCGTCGTGCGAATTCCGCGAAGGCGTCGACGAGATCGGCCTGTCCCTTTGACTTCGTCACCCGCCCGACGAAGAGAACCGTAAACGGATCGGCTTCCGTCACGTCCGGTTTGGCAGGAGGCTGCCCGGCGTCACGCGGCCGCAACGTGTCGAGATCGAACAGAAGCGAACTGACCGCGGGGCTCTCGTAGCCGCAACGCTGCAGCTCCAGCATGTTGAACTCGCTGTCCGCAAGCGCGGCCAGCATATGTAGACGCATATCGACCAGTTGCTGTCGGCCTAGTTCGGAATAGGGGATCATCCATGGCACATCGCCGAGAAACTCTGGCGGCGTCACGTTGTGATACATCAGGATCTTGCGGGCATCGAGCGACAGGATGAAGTCGAGAATGCCATGACCCATCGAGTGATGGACAATCAGAACGTAGTCGTCGTGATTGGGCAGGTCGTCCGCCAGAAAAAGCACATCGGACAATCTCGGGTCGCGGTGCTCGACGAAGATTTGGCTCTCATAGCCGAGACCACGCAGAAGACGCTGAACCAGAAACAGCGAGTTCGTCACCGCGTCGCCTACGGCGGATCCGGAATGAAACTGATGCACCGCGCGGATCTGCGTGCGGCCGCCGACATACGGGACGGCTGCCTGCAATGCGCCCGCAGATTTGACCCGCGGATTGACCGGCACCGGTTGCTTCATCAGCCCGGCGCGAACCAGCGCCTTGACCGTAAGGAAACGTGCAAGGCGCGCGCCGCGCTCTGCTGTAGTGCCGCGCCCTGATGCCTTGTTAAGTCGCTGGACAAGGCCGAGCGGAATGCCGGCGCTGATCAGCGCAGCGCCGTAGCGTCGCTGGGCAAGGTTCTGAAAGATGGGTGGGACGCGTCCGAACAACTGAAGATCTCTCAAAGAGCCTTGTCAAAATGTCTGTTGAGGCGGCCAGCCGGACACCGTTTTGGTAGCCATTTGATACCACTGCCGCACTGACGAAGCCAATGCAAGCAAGCCTGAGTAGACGTCGTCAGGCCTCATCCGGAACATTCGCGTCGAGTTCCGCAGTCCAGATCCTGGCCGAGGAATCGCTGGGTGCACGCCAGTCGCCGCGCGGCGATAGTGAGCCGCCTGATGCGACCTTGGGGCCGTTCGGAATAGCCGAGCGCTTGAACTGGCTGATCTGAAAGAACCGGTACACGAAGGTCCGCAGCCACTTCTTGATGATCGCAAGCTCGAAAGCTTTCCTATCCTGGTCCGTCATCCCGGGCGGCCATTCCCCGGCATTGGCGTCTCGCCACGCGTTCCATGAAAGGAATGCGACCTTACTCGGCCGAAATCCAAATCTGGTAAGGTAGTAGAGATTGAAATCCTGCAGGGCGTAGGGGCCGACTATCTGCTCGGTGCTTTGCGCGGGCCGGTCACCGTCTCCAGGCACGAGCTCGGGCGAGATTTCGGTGGCCAGGATCGATCGTAGGATCGCGGACGCGCTGTTGCCGAATTCCTCCCGGTCGGCGACCCAGCGGATCAGATGCTGGATCAATGTTTTCGGGACTGACGCATTGACGTTGTAGTGCGACATGTGATCGCCCACGCCATAGGTGCACCAGCCGAGAGCCAGTTCGGACAGGTCACCGGTGCCGACGACGATGCCGTTGTGAAAGTTGGCGAGGCGGAACAGCAAGGAGGTACGGGCGCCGGCCTGAACGTTCTCGAACGTCACGTCATAATCAGGCAATCCCTTGGAATTTGGATGTGCGATGTCATTCAGCATTTGCCGCGACGCCGGCGTGATGTCGATTTCTTCGGCGCTCACGCCCATGGCTCTCATCAGGGCATGTGCATTGGTCTTCGTGTGTTTGGAAGTCGCAAACCCGGGGAGCGTGTAACAAAGGATATTCTGGCGTGGCAGGCCGAGACGGTCGAACGACCTCGCAGCAACGATCAATGCGTGGGTCGAATCCAGGCCGCCGGAAATTCCCAGCACGACCTTCGTCATCCCGGTCGCGCGGAGGCGCGTGACGAGCCCGTGGACCTGAATATTGAAGGCCTCGTAGCAGCTTTCATCCAGCAGCTTAGCGTCGTCCGGCACGAACGGAAACCGGTTGATGGCTCGGTTCAGGGAGACGCGGTTCTCCACGGGAGGCGCAAGTGCGAATTCGATTTTCCGGAAAGTTGTCACTTTGTCGGACTGTGAGTCCGCACAATCGCCCCACGATCCGACACGCATGCGTTCCTGACGCAGCCGCTCAAGATCGATATCCGCGGTGATGAGTTGGGACTCCTGCGGGAAGCGCTCGGCTTCCGCGAGCTGCTCGCCAAGCTCGAACACAGCTGCCTGTCCATCCCACGCCAGATCGGTGGTGGATTCGCCGGGGCCTGACGCGGAGTAGAGATAGGCGGCAATGCAGCGCGCCGATTGAGAGCGACACAGCATGCGGCGATTGTCGGCCTTGCCGACAGTGATGTTGGAGGCCGAGAGGTTGGCCAGCACGGTGGCACCCGCCAGGGCGCCGAAGGTCGACGGCGGCACTGGTGTCCAGACATCCTCGCAAATCTCGACATGAATCTTGAGATCACGCACATCGCTGGCGGTGAAAATCAGGTCTGAGCCGAAATTGACCTCTTCCCCGGCAAAGGTGACGAGGCGAGGGGTCTGCGGCCAGCCCGGCGCGAAATGGCGCTTTTCGTAAAATTCGCGGTAATTGGGCAAATAGGACTTCGGCACGATGCCGAGCAGGCGACCGCGATGAATGACGAAGGCACAGTTGAAAAGACGCCCTTCAAGCTCGAAGGGGGCCCCGACGATCAGGACCGGCATCAGGTCGCGGCTGCGTTCCATGATCCCGCGGATTTCTGCCGCGGTGGCTTCCAGCAGGGCGTCTTGGTGAAACAGGTCTTCATTGGTATAGGCCGAAATACCCAGTTCCGGGAACAAAGCGAGAGCGCATGATTTCGCATGGGCCTCTTGTGCCAGCCGGAGCGTTTCGGCAGCGTTAGCGGCGGGATCGGCGACCTTCACCTGCGGGATACAGACGGCAACGCGCGCGAAACCGTGATTGTAGATATTGTCGAACATTGATGTGCCTTGTGCTGGGCGGCGGCGTGCCAAGGGCTGGCTGTATCTCTCTACAACATCATCCAGGGCGGTTGGCCAATCCCATATCGGTCACAAATCGCCCGAAGTTCCAGATGGCCCGACGCGAGATAGAGCAGACCCAGATTGCTGGGGATGGCGAGCTGGCCAGTGACGGCCAATTGGCGGAGATCAGGTCCGTTGACGAACAGGGCCTCGACTCCGGGTTCGGTCTGCCGGAATGGTCCGCGGACGAGGGCTGCAAAGCCGTGGAGACGGTTGGTCATTCGGCCGACGTCGGCAAAGCAATCCAGAAGGGCGACTGTTTCCAGAACGACGAGCCCGGTCTCTTCCTCAACTTCCCGGCGAGCGGTCTCGGCGGCGGGTTCATCGCCATCGCGTAGGCCCCCTGGAAACTCAAGCGTCCAGCTATCCACGACCGGCCGATATTGGCGCACAAGCACAACTGAGCCATTTTCGTGCAGGCAGAGCACCTGGACATAGTCCGCCTGACCGATGGCATGATAGACGGATGGTTGCGTGCTGCCCGGCAAGATGGCGGAAACAGCCTCGAGATTGACCCAGGGCGAGATGGCGGTCGTCGTACGCTCTACAATCCGCGCCGCAGGTGTCTCACGATCGTTCGGCAAGACTGGGTCCTTTTTCTAAGAATTTATGCCGATCGACGCGGAGGGCTTGCGAGAAGTCTCGGTCAGGCGCGGGAAGTCATATCTGGTTCAGTTTGACAATCAAGGCAGCGTTGTGAGTAGAAGGAACTGTCTCGGGCGAGATCATCCGTTCGTTAGGAGACCGTACCTGGAACGTCCGAGTTGTGACAGCCTTCGACTTCTGAACGATATACTGTAAAACGGCTGAGAATTTCGGTCCGGGAGCGATTTCTGAATGAATGTACCTTTCTATCGGCACGACCTGACCGCTGATGATGCCGTGGCAGTTGCGAATGTCCTGCAGAGTCCCTTCCTTACATCGGGGAACGTTGGGCGGGACGTCGAGGAACGTCTTTGCGCGTATTTTGGAACCAAACACGCCCTGCTGGTCAATAGCTGGACCAACGGTGCGGCTGCAGTGTTGCTGGCGCTCGACATTGCGCCGGGCGATGAGATCATCGTTCCTGCCCAGACCTTCATCGCCACTGCGAATGTCGCCGAATTGATCGGCGCCAAGGCGGTCTTTGTCGACGTTGATCCGGCGACATTGCTGATGCGGCCGGATCTGGTTCGTGCTGCCGTCACCCGGCGAACGCGCGCGATCATCCCTGTTCATCTGTACGGGCAAATGGTTGATATTGCCGCACTGCAAGAAGTGCTTTCCGATCGCCCGGACATCGTCATTATCGAGGATGCTGCGCACTGTTTCGAGGGCGAACTGAATGGCGAAAAGCCCGGGACGCGCTCCGGCTGCGCCATCTTCTCGTTCTATGCGACCAAGAATGTGACATGCGGCGAGGGCGGCGCGGTCGTGACCAACGACACGGCTCTCTATGAGCGACTGCTGCAGACACGTATGCATGGCATGTCTGCTGGTGCGATCGACCGCTTCAAGCTGGGCGGTTATCGCCACTGGGACATGGAAAAGATCGGCATGAAGGCAAATCTGCCGGATTTGCTGGCCTGCCTCCTCCCGTCGCAGATCGATACGATCGACGCGAGGCTTCCCCGCCGCGATGATCTGTTTGCGGTCTATGAGCGTGCCTTCGCCGATACACCCATCCGGCTGCCGGTCACCATCGGCAACTCACGGCATGCGCGTCATCTGTTTGTCATACATGTCCCGCCGACCATCAGGGACGAGGCCATTCGTGTTTTCGGTGAGAACAGGGTCGGCGTCACGGTGAATTATCGCGCGGTACCAACCGTGACCTACTACAAGAAAAAATATGGCTTTACGCCGGGGAGCTATCCGGTCAGTGAGACGTGGGGCGCCGGCACGATCAGTTTGCCGTTGTTCCCGTCGATGACAGCAGAAGAGCAGGGCCACGTGATCGATACGGTTCGCAGCAAGATCGTGCCGATGATCGAGGCTGCACAGGCCACGGTCGCTCGCTGACGTCGGATGCCTTTAAGATGGCGCCTTTTCGGCGCCGAGAGAAAGAATAGTCGGAGATTACGATGACTGGGGGTACTGGGGTGCAAAAGAGCCGCAAGGTCGTGCTGGTGACGGGAGGCGCCGGGTTCATCGGATCCGCGTTCGTCCGATACATGTATGATCGCTACCCGGACTATCGGATCATCGTGGTCGATGCACTGACTTATGCTGGTTCGATCGATAACCTGCCGGCGGACGTGAATACCGCCGACAATGACCGTTTCGCCTTCTGGTACGGTAACGTTTGCAACGCGGAATTGATGGATACCCTGGTGGGGCAATCGGACATCATCGTCCATTTCGCGGCAGAGACCCACGTTACCCGTTCGATTTACGACAATCTGCTGTTCTTCCAGACTGACGTGATTGGTACGCAAACGATCATGAACGCAGTGCTGAAGCACTCCAAGCGTATCGAGCGGGTCATACATATCTCCACGTCGGAAGTTTATGGCACGGCTGAGCTTCCGGTGATCGACGAGAACCATCCGCTGAATCCGATGAGTCCCTATGCAAGCGCTAAATGCGGCGCCGATCGTCTGGTCTACTCATACTGGGCGACCTACAAGTTGCCGGCCGTCATCGTGCGCCCGTTCAACAATTACGGACCGCGTCAGCATCTCGAAAAGGCGATCCCGCGCTTCGTCACCAACACGTTGACCAAGTCGCCGCTCACCGTCCATGGCGACGGCTCGGCCGCACGCGACTTCGTCTATATGGACGATACGGCCAGCGCGATCGATGTGCTGATGCATGCCCCGGTGACGCAGGTGGCCGGCGAAGTCTTTAACGTCGCCAGCGGTGTCGACCGCGGAATGGGCGATATCGCCGCACAGATCGTTCGCAAGATGGGCGGCGATCCCGGGCTTATCGTTAATATAGGCGATCGCCCTGGACAGGTGTCCAGGCACACTGGCGACGGCACCAAGATGGCCAAGATGTTCGGCTGGAAGCCGTCCGTCGATTGGGACACTGGGCTCGACCGGACGATCGACTGGTTCCGGAGCAACGTTTCCTGGTGGGAAAAGCAGAAGTGGATGCGACAGATTCCGATCAAGACAGCATCTGGCGAGACTGAAATGCATTAACGGGATCAATCGATGCCCCATATTTCCGTTGTCGCCCCCGTATATAACGAGCAAGAAATCACGCTGGCCGCTCTCGCCGACCGGGTGGGGGCGGCGCTCGCCGGGATAACGTCGGACTACGAGATCATCCTGGTCGACGACGGGAGCAGATTGGAGACCTGGACGGCCCTCTGTTCGGTTGCGAGCAAGCATCCACAGGTTAAAGGCCTGCGCTTCTCGCGCAACTTCGGGCAACATCCGGCGATAGCGGCCGGCATCGATCACGCCAGCGGCGAATGGGTGATCGTGATGGATTCTGATTTACAGGATCGACCGGAAGTCATTCCCGACCTCTATCGGAAGGCCCAGGAGGGGTACGATGTTGTCTTCGTTAATCGTCAGGAGCGTCCCGAGACGGCGCTATATCAGTTTTGCGCTGGCGTATTTTACAGGACCCTGAACTTTCTATCAGGACAGAAGTACGAGCGTCGACAGGCCAACTACTCGATTGTGAATAGGAAAGTGGTAGAGGCTTTCCGGGGGGTTCCTGACCGTGATCGGTTTTATGGAGGCACCGTCCGATGGCTGGGTTTCAACAGTACAGCGATCGACGCACTCCACGGGGAGCGCGAATATGGACGTCCGAGCTACAATCTGCTCGGGCGGTTTCGTTTCGCCTTCCGGCTGATCTTTGGCTTCAGTACGCGCCTGCTGTATGTCGCGATCGTCCTGGGCTTGTGTTTTGCCGTCGTCGCGTTTGCTCTCGCGACCGATATTGTTGTCTACAAGATATTGAATCCAACTTTGCCGCTGCCAGGCTGGCCGAGCGTAATGACAGCTGTATTCTTTACTGCTGGCGTCACGAATGTGATGCTCGGGCTCGTCGGGATTTATGTTGGCAATCTTGTCGAGCATACGAAGAATCGTCCCATCTACATCGTCGCGCAAAAGGCAAACGCGAATGACTGACAAGCGCGTCACGATTTGCGCTGTCGGGCTCAAGGGGGCGGTATTTATTGAGAACTTGGTAGCCAGAGGTTTGCGGCCACAGCTGATCATTTCTTATGAGCAGCCTGACGATCACGCTGCGGGTTTTGAAAGAATACGGGCGCTTGCCGAAGAAAATCAGTCCGATTTCGTCAATGACAAGCGGCCGGCCCTTTTGCCGAACGATCTCACGTTTCTCGTGGGGTGGCAGTTTCTTGTGGCCGCGCCTGGGCCTTTCACCATCGTTTTCCACGACTCCCTGCTGCCACGCTATCGTGGGTTTGCGCCGACCGTTACTGCGCTCATCAATGGTGAAGCGCGGATCGGTGTAACGGCGCTGATCCCGAATGCTGGAATCGACGAGGGCGATATTGTCGCCCAAAAAGGAGTCGCGATTTCTTATCCGATGAAGATCGAGCGCGCGCTAGAGATTCAGGCCGCATTAATGGCAGATCTGGCGGTCGACATTCATTCCGATTGGCTCGCTGGACGGTTCTCTTCGCGCGAGCAGGATCACCGGGGAGCGACCTACTGCATCTGGCGAGACAAGCAGGATCACGTCATCGATTGGTCTTGGCCGGCCGAAAGAATTCTTCGTTTCATCCATGCCGTTGGCTATCCGTACTCTGGAGCGCTAACCTACCTTGACCGAGCCGAACTCCTCGTCGACGACGCAACGATGATTGACGATCTCCAGTTTGAAGATCGTCATTGCGGGAAGATCTGGCAGCTTGATGCAGGTCGCCCGGTTGTCATATGCGGAAGCGGTCTGTTGAGGCTCGACGCGGTTCGAAAGGACGGCGAAGTCTATCGGTTCGACAGGTTGAGGCAGCGGTTGGGTTAGGGGAAGTTTCTCTCGCCGCCTGTTGTTGTCGATCTTCATTCTTGGTCCATGCCGTTTGAGGGGCTCCGTGGAAATTCGATCAGACGAACTCTTACGCAGAATTGGGCGGGATATTAGGAACGTGCGCCCAAACTTCTGGACAACCGGTGAAATTGCGCCTGTTTCCTATCCCGGAGAGGCGCATGCTGCACTGGCCAAGGTGGAGGAAGCCTCCTTCTGGTTCAGGCATCGGAACAAGGTAATTGGTAGCGCTGTCGAGCGGTTCTCCAAAGGGAAGACGGTTTTTGAACTCGGCGGGGGCAATGGATTTGTGTCACTCGGCCTCGAAAGGAGAGGGATCCAGACCGTCGTCGTAGAACCTGGGATTGACGGCGCAAACGTCGCAGCGATGCGCGGACTCACAGTTGTGCATGCGGCTTTCACGCCTGATCTGTTTGCTGCAGGGAGCCTTCCTGCAGTCGGTCTATTCGACGTCATTGAGCATATTGCGGATGACCGAGAATTTCTCGCCGGCTGTGCCGCAGCGATGGAGCCCGGTGGCTACATATATATAGCAGTTCCGGCGCACCAGTTCCTTTGGTCTGCCGACGACGAATACGCAGGGCATTACCGGCGCTACGGGCGCAGTCAACTAATCGAAATTCTTAGATCAGCTGGCTTTGATGTACTGCAGGCAACTGCCTTTTTTACCCTCCTCGTGCCACCGCTTTTCGCGCTGCGCACGATACCGAGCAAATTCAAATGGAGAAGCGTGGCATCGACCGATGACGCATTTGATCACCATACCGAGGGCTTTGGCGCTCGCATGATTGAAAAAATGCTCGGCCTTGAATTGCCGATTATCCTGCGAGGCGGGGTTTTACCTTTTGGAACGAGTTTTCTTGCAATCGGAAAAAAGGCGTCGAGATGAGTATTGTGCCTCGGCCGCGATGGCGTTCCTTTGCGAAGACGATTGCGTCTGACGATCGAACGGCTATTCAGGCGGCGCGTTTTCTTCTTACTGGTCTGAAAAGCAATTTTCTCTATTTCATTATTTACTTGATTCTGACGGCGCTAGACGTGGAACCTTTGGTCGCTGTCACGTTAGTGTTTGTGCTTGGTCTGATTTACACATTCTGGTTCAGTAAGAATCTGGTTTTTCGAAACCGTCAGGGCTCGCCGAAGCAGTTCGCTCGATACTCCCTCGTCTATGTCTTAGCTTGGCTTCTAAACTTACTATTGCTGGACACTGCGACCAAGAAGTTTGGCGTTGACCATCGTGCGGCTCAATTCTTGATTGCGATGGCGATCACTGCACCTCTATTCCTCGCACAGAGATTCTTTGTCTTCGCTAGCAGAGGCGATAACCCCGCGTCTGACGTAAATAATGTTGATACAAGGGGATCCAGTTAAATCTCCAGTGTCCGGAATCACTACAGCCAAAAGATGACGGCTGCAGCGAGGAACGGCGCTCATGAAGTTTCTGACATTGCGGTCGAAGCGGGTGGCGATGCATCGCCAGTCCTTGAAACGGCAGAACATGCGCTCGATGACGTTGCGTTGCTTGTAGATCGCACGGTCGTAATTGTATTGGATCTTGCGGGCGGAATGGCGGGCTCGGTGCCATACTCGACCAACCCCTCGCGCAGGGCCTGGCTGTCATATCCCTTGTCACCGACGGGTTCGGTAGGCGGCGGCATCCCTTGATTAAGCTGCTGTGGTTCAGTAGACGCCTAAGCACTGCCACAGCGGCCCATCACCGGATGCTTACCCATCTCACCCCCTCTTCAATGAGGTAGCGAATCATGCTCGGGCCGGCATGGGAATCCAACTATTGGTTCTGAAACTAATCTATGTTACGAGCTGTCATGAAGAAGTAAGTGTAGGGAGGAAACACTCTATGCACGACGTCTCCGGTGGCACGCTCGAAGCTACTTCGCGCCAGAGAAAGATAGCCATCAGGATCACGAACGTGACGTCCTCGATCTATGCTAATTAGAAACTTGGCGATCAAGTTTTGCTTATCAACAAAAACGTTGTCTAGAGTGACGATGCGGCCGCCGGGCTTAAGCGTAGTGCTAAGAAGGGCGAACAGCTCTTTCGCTTCAGAATCATTCATATGATGCAGTACCGCGGAAACGATCGCTATATCGATAGTATTTTCCAAATCTCGAGCTTGGCGTGGTCCGAATAAGCCAACGTTGAAAACACCCCTGTCGCCATAGTCGCGACGGGCTTGGCTAACGTAATGTGGATTGGGTTCCCATCCGATATACTTTACTGGCGGAAGGTGCGCCAACAGGTGAGCCGGGCCGCACCCTATATCGAGAACGACATCTCCTGGCGCAGCGCAAATGTAGTCACGCGCAAACTGAGCGCGGATTTCGTCCACCCTCATTATACGTTGAACCGTGTCGTAAACCGGGGCGTATTTGAGCAGCGAGAAAAGTCCCTTTTTACGTTCAGCCATACCTGTTCCCCATTAAGCCAAAGTAGATGCATTCTATGTTAGAGCGACGGCCTATGAAATGCGCCCTTACATCGCAATCCTAGATATTTGAGGTGTCCAAAAAAACCGAAGTGAAGCCGCATAGATATGAGCTGCTGCCGGTTCGGTGGACGCGATGTTAGGCTAATCTTGCGCTCGAACTCAACAGGGCTGAGGTATCCGATCGTCGAATGGCGCCGGACGGCGTTGTAGAACCGCTTTCGAACGCATCTGCCTTGGCCTCGTTCCTGGTGCGATAGTTTTTGCGTTCTGTGAGCTCGGGCTTCAGGGACGAAAAGAAGCCCTCCATCGCCGCGTTGTCCCAGACATTGCCGGACCGGCTCATGCTGCAGATGATGCCGCTGTCGGCCATCAAACGCTGGAACCGATCGCGGGCATATTAGCTGCCCCGATCCGAGTGATGCATCAGGACGTCCGGCTTGCCGCGCCGCCAGACCGCCATCAACAGAGCGTCAGCAACCAATTGCGCGGTCATGCCGGCGCTGATCGACCAGCCGACCACGGGGCGCGAGTACAGGTCGATCATCGCCGAGACATAGAGCCTGCCCTTGGCGGTCCAGATATAGGTGAAGTCGGCGATCCACCTCTGGTTTGGCTGCGCGGCGGCGAACTGCCGGTCCAGTAGATTGAGCGGCACGTTCGCGATCTCGCGATCACCGTCGTCCTTCGGCAGCCGCCGGCGTCGTGGCCGCGCCCGCAAGGCCTGCAGGCGCATCAGTCGCTCGATCCGGTGCAAGCCGCAATCAATGCCTTCGGCAAGAAGATCGCGCCAGACGCGCCGGGCGCCGTAAGTCCGGTCGCTGGCGAGGAAGCTTGCTTTTACCTGCCGGCCGACCGCATCGTCGCTGCAGGATCTGGCACTGGGGGATCGGTTCAGCCAAGCATGGAATCCTGACCGCGATACGTTCATTGCTTCGCATAGCCATGCCACCGGCCAGATGCTCCGGTGCTTCGCGATGAAGACGAACTTCATGTCGCTTCCCTCGCGAAGAAGGCCGCGGCCTTTTTTAGGATATCCCGCTCGGCCTTCGGCTTGGCGACCTCGCGTCGCAGCCGCTCGATCTCCAACTGTTCGGGCTTCATCTGGCCATGGCCGGGAAAGGCCTGCACCGGGTCAGAGCCAAACTCCTTCACCCATTTGCGCGATACATTCTCATGAACGTCCAAGTCCCGGCCGGCTTGCGCCACCGACACCCCGCGCTCCCGAACAAGCCTGACCGCCTCGACCTTGAACTCTCGACTGAACCTTCGTCTCCGGAAGACTCGCCTCCGGCTTTATGAAACACCCAAACTTGGGGTCCATCAAACCGGCAGCAGCTCAGTACGGGCATCACTCGACGGAGGTAAATTCCCGCAGTTGCGAGATCAGTGGCGCTCTAAGGAGCACGGACCTTGGCCAGTGCGATGTAATAACCTTCTGCTGCATCAGCAAAATGTGCGCGAACGACGCTAGTTGGGTGGGCTGGAAGTGTGCGAAGAGCGGCCAAGCCTGCGTCAATCTCGCCTTCACTACGTGCGATAAGCGCAACGTACTCTTTCTTGCCAACTCGCTCGCGGAAGGCGGGGTCGATCTCCGGCATCGCTAGGCCCCTATAGCTGTGCAATCTGGTGTATCCCCAAAGGAATATGGACTGAACTGCGTTCAGTGTGTGATCGCTTGGCTTGTCGCCGTACCAGAATCCAATGGGCGCCTGAGCAGGAACATGCGTGTTAACAAATTTCTGCAAGAATATTGCCCCTTGATAAACGCCGCGCTCCGTTGCGCCTTGGGTACCGCGGTTTGGCCAAATCGCATAATGGTAGGCCGTGCCAGGCTGCCACTGTACAATCCCGTAAGTCGTTACGCACAGCATAACTAACGCTACCGGAGCAGTTAGACTGCTTGCTTTAATTCGTGACAGCGCCAAGGCACCTACGCAGAAGGTTATCCAACCAACAAGCCATGCCCAGCCGCTAAACGGAAGTTGAACGTCGATGCGATCTCTGGCTAACCAAAGAGCGATCAAGAGTGAGCAGGTTAGTCCGGTGGCAAGCATAATATGTCGTGGAAACTGAGCAGAAGCGATGCCGGCGACGAAGATGAGCACGAGCACGCAACTTGGCAGGAAATACACTTCGTAAAAGAAAAGAGAAACCAGTCCGTGCTTGAAAATGTAGTGGAAGATGAACGTCGCGGCGAGCATGACGCAGACGTATAGGACCGCTGCGCCTGCAAATCGACGTTGTGAATCTCGAAGTGAGCGCGCATGAATCATCAAAACGTATGCGCCGGTGACTGCAAAGATCATCGGAATTAAGAATATAAGCAGTCCCTCATTGATAATTTGCGACATCGGCTTGAACCATGCCGCCGCCGCTCCGCCGAGCAATGAATTGGCCGTTCCAATGGAGGCTGCCTCTAGGAAGGTCGAATAACTTCCAATCGTCGCTGAAAAGGCCGCTTGAAGTATGGCGTAGCCAACGAGAAAGCCGAGAAGGGCGCTTGCGATAAGCAGCAACTTCGTTCGCAGCAAGTCGTGGTAGTTCAGCAAGAACCAGCTGGGTACAAATGCCCCAATAACTACGAGCAGATGTAAATTGCAGTTGGCGGCAAATGAAAATGTTAGTCCGGCCGCAAAGTGCCCGGATTTTCGTCGTTGAGTAGGAGTGAGTAGGAACGCTAGTCCAATTATTGTATAGACCGTCGCGAAACCGTCGCAATACATCCATGAAATGGAACGCAAAAGCCACGGAATTAAGCAGAGCCATGAGATAATGACGATGCCAGCCTTCAGGCCAAAAAAACGTCGGGCGATCTGAAGGGCGGAAAAAGCAGCCAGCGTGAGTAGCGCGATCCGACATAGAAAAGGACCAGCTGTTTGTCCAAATAGCTTAATGAACGCGGCGTCTACGAAAATAAAGGCTACTCGCGACGAGTAGTATGTTTGCCCAAATCTTTGATAGGTTCCAAAGTAATCATTTATGTATGCGGTGTAGACATATGGATCGATGAAGTCAGATTGCAGCAAAGTGACAGATGCGCTCGATAGCATCAGCACAGAAAATGCCAGGCATAGGGAGATTGGAAGAAGCCTGAGAACGAGAGCGCGGCCAAAGTATTGCCGCAGAAACGACGTCATATGGAAATCCATCTTCCTCTGTCTGCTCCGTAGTAAGCTTCTTCAAACTCGTAGAGGAACGTTCGCGCTGTTACGCATGCGCGACTGTGTTGTTCAAGAGCTCCAAGCGATAGTGCTGGCCTAGTTGGAAAGCGCGGGGCAACAGAGCTGAAGAGATTTGTCAGTCGCCAACTGCGCGTCGTCTATGAAGCTCTCCAAGAGACTAGGCGCCGCTTGCGGAGATAGTCTTGGGTGTCGAGTGGTTGCATTAGCGTGACCGTCACGCATCTTACTTGTTACTTGTCTAATGGTCACGCTAATGGTGCCTAACTCAGTTAGCTGACGAAAAGTCGGCTGGACTTTTCGGCCTTTCCGGTCATTTGATCACGGATCCACGCATAGGTTTTCTCCATCCCGTCGTAAAGACGTGTGGATGGCTCCCAGCTCAACTCCTTTAAAATGAGCGCGTTGTCGCTATTTCGGCCTCGCACGCCTTTCGGCGCGTCGAGCTTGTATTTGCGGATCAGTTTGGCGCCAGCAATTTGCTCAACGGCTGATACAAGTTGATTGATCGTAACGAGTTCGCTGGAGCCGAGATTGATTGGATAGTGAATATCGCTTTCCAGAATGCTTTTCGTTCCTGCCACACAGTCATCAATATACATGAAGCTGCGAGTTTGTTCGCCATCGCCCCAAATCTCAATTTCGTTGGTCCCGGCGAGTTGTGCCTGAATAACCTTGCGGCAGATGGCAGCCGGCGCCTTTTCGCGTCCGCCGTCGTAGGTGCCCCACGGGCCGTAAACATTATGATAGCGGGCCACACGAGTTTCGAGACCAAAGTCCTCCGTAAAATGGCGTGCCATGCGCTCAGAGAACAATTTCTCCCAACCATAACCGTCTTCGGGCATGGCGGGATAAGCGTCGTCCTCCCGAAGCGCGGTCACATCGGCATTGGTTTGCTTATCAGCGTTGTACACGCAGGCCGAAGAGGCGTAAAATAAGCGTTGGACGCCGGCATCGCGGGCCGCGACGAGCATATGGGTAGACGTGAGAACGGACAACATGCAGAGCGCCTTGTTGTTCTCGATAAATCCCATGCCGCCCATATCGGCGGCAAGATTGAAAATGGTGCGAGCGCCTTTCGCAGCAATCCGACATGGTTCAAGCAGGCTAACGTCAAGTACGAGGTTCTCGACGTCATCGAAACGCTGATACCATTGGTCAAGAGGTTTCCGATCGACTGCACGGATTTTCTCAAAGCCTCTGTTTCGTAAGTCTGCGACTAAGTGGCCGCCAATGAAGCCACCTGCGCCCGTGACGAGGACTGGTTCGGAAGTATTGAGACTGTATTTAGCCATATTGATCCCTTGGGGTGGCTGAGCCACTTCGCGCGCTGCTAGGCGGCGGGAAATTATGCCATCGGGTCAACAATTGCCATCTTTATTCATCGATCTTTTCTCGACCGGGAGCGCCTTTTGTAAGAATTTCGAGCATGGTTTCTTGCGGACAACTTGCCTTGAACCGAGGCAGTCGTTAAGAGGAGCGCTATCAGGCATGCACTCTGGAACCGGTGCCTTCCGGTCAGGTATTAGGGGTTGAAGATCCATGCAGCGGGACGTTGCGGCGCAGCCGACCACAGATGATGTGCAGGAATACTGGAACCGTAGGCCCTGCAATATTCGCCACTCTCCTAAGGAGTTGGGGTCTCGCGAATACTTCGATGAGGTTGAGCAGAGGAAGTATTTCGTCGAACCACATATTCCTAGTTTCGCTCAGTTTGACCGCTGGAAGGGAAAACGAGTTTTGGAGGTTGGTTGCGGTATTGGAACCGATGCTGCAAATTTTGCACGAGCCGGTGCCGATTATACGGGCGTAGAGCTGTCTGAGAAAAGTCTGGAGATTGCCAGGCAGCGATTCGATGTCTTGGGGTTGAATGGTCATTTTGTTGCGTGTAACGCCGAGGAGTTGGCGTCCCATGTTCAGGGACCTTTTGATCTAGTTTACTCCTTCGGTGTCATACATCACACGCCCGATCAACGGGCGGTTGTCGAACAGATTCGCCGCGTGATCAGTTCTGATGGCGAATTCCGGATGATGCTCTACGCAACCAACTCGTGGAAGACTGCGATGATCGAAGCCGGTTTCGATCAACCAGAGGCCCAGTCGGGATGTCCGATTGCGACCACATACACGGAAGAGACTGTGCGGGAACTTACGCAGGGCTTGTTCGATGTTCTTGAGGTTCGTCAAGCTCATATTTTTCCGTACATCGTCGAGAAGTATGTTCGCTACGAATATGAAGTCCAACCTTGGTTCGCGGCGATGTCACCAGAGATGTTCGCCGCGCTTGAGCGTCGTTTTGGGTGGCACATGCTGATTTCGGCTCGTCCAGTCTGAAAGTCAGTGTGATTAAGTACCTGGTATAAGGGCTGCTGAGCTTAAACGGTCTTGCCCGGTTATCCATTTTGAACGCGCCGCATGATCTGTGCTGGCGCGTTTCCTTTGCAGTGTGGTCCATATGATCTCCATCATTCTCTATGGTCGAAACGACTCTTACGGCTACAACCTGCACAAACGGGCGGCGCTAAGCTTTAACTGCATGGCCGAATTGCTTGCCGACGAGAGTGATGAGATCATTTTCGTTGACTACAACACGCCGGATGATTTTCCGACATTCCCGGAGGCCATTGCAGACACACTTACGGCGCGAGCTCGCCAGAAATTGCGCATACTTAGAGCGCGGCCTCCTGTTCACGAAAGATACCGGGGTAAAACGCGACTGCAGGCTATTGAACCTATCTCGCGCAACATCGCTGTCCGCCGCTCGAATCCTGCGAACCGTTGGATACTATCTACGAATACGGACATGATATTTGTGCCCCGGGACGGCGCAACATCGTTATCAGAAATGGTTCGTGATTTGCCGTCGGGATTTTATCACGCGCCTAGACTCGAAATTCCAGAGACGCTTTGGGAAGGACTTGATCGCAAGGCGCCAATGATTGCCATTGATACTATAAAAAATTGGGGGCGCACGCTGCATCTGGACGAAATCGTTCTAGGCAATGAAACCATCTTGTACGACGGTCCCGGAGACTTTCAACTCATTGAACGGAAGGATCTATTTCAGTACGACGGCTTCGACGAAGAAATGATTCTTGGCTGGCATGTGGATTCAAACATCGCCAAGCGAATGTCTCTAGTTTACGGCCAAGTAGGCGATCTGGGAAGTCGTGTATTCGGTTATCATTGCGACCACACGCGTCAGATTACACCCGCCCATAGTCATTCCCGCACACAGAATGATTGGCTGCGTTTCGTTGATAATGTTGAACGCCCAGAGGTCCCGCGGCAAGCGGCAGTGTGGGGCTGTGCTGCCGATGAAATCGAAGAAATTCGCTTGGCTGATGATCCGATGGGGCGCTACGTAAACGCACTCAGTCAAGCCGTTGGCGCTCCACTGGAGAAGCCGCCAATAGTTAGGTACACGCCGGATTCATACGGATCAGTTGACTATGATCCGAAACACGTTCTGGCCTTCTTGTTGGATATCTTCGTCACAGCTAACACTAGCCAAACAAAGGTCGGTTGGAGCGGGGTTAGAAGAGAAACCTTGGAGATGTTTAGCCAGGTGTGGGCGAGCTTGGGCTTCGTACATCCAATTCTGGTTGATCAATGTTGCTTTGATGTCGGTGAGTTCGACGGAGTCACGAACGTTCTCCCTGTTGATCGAGCTGAGCTCTTCGAGCGAGCTGATGCGTTTGTTTTTGACTTTGGAGCGCCTGAGCTCGGAGCTCAATTGAGCCCGAAATTGAAAGGGGTGCTGACGTATTGCTTTCTTGACGCAATTGGAGCTGAACGTGCGAGCATGGCGAGCGGAAAGGCTCCGCGACGCGTTGTTTCACTGAACGCGATTCACACGCCCTATGAATCTCTTGTGGCAGCCAACGTGGCGGCCGGCTTGACCCCGTTCGCGACCAGAATGCGTCATGGTTTCGTCCTGCCTGACGTTGCGGGACCGCAGGATTGGACCGATCTGCTCCGTCGCACCGATGCGGCCGTTCTCGATGGCAAGGTTATTCGCGTCAAGCCAGATGCGACCGGCATGATCTGTTTTGGTCCGTACAGGCATCTTTCAGCGGGCTGCTACCGCCTTGTTTTCGAGATAGCGGGGATCGTGCCGGGAGTTATACCGTCGCATGCCCCGGTCGGTTTCATCCAACTGGTCGGCAGCGAGTACAATTTCGGCTATGCGCCGATCCGGTTCGAGGATCTCGTCGCAGGAAAGGTGACGATCGAGCTCGAAGTCGACAAGATGTTACTCAGCCAATCGGCGAGCCTGTTGCAAACCCGCGTTGTCTGCTCCCGTACCGTGGGTCTATCGATCTCGTCTTTGACCTGTGAAAAGGTAGACAAGCTTTCGCCCGAACGGCGCCTGTCGCTGCAGGGGGGCTCCGACTGGCTGGCAGCATTCCGGCTCGGAGCGGCAGGTCGCTGGCAGAGCGATCTCAGCGTTGCAATCGCGGGCGGTGCCAAGGACCTGCTTCCGGATGCAGCTCGCTTTCTTGTCGCTGCAGCGCGCGCGAAGTCAAACAAGCGCGATGCGGCCTATGCTGCGCGCAATCTTCTGGCCACGGCGCAAACCTTGATGGCCGGTCCTCGCTCGCTCGTCGGCAACGGACCGCAGGCTTTGCTCATGGCAGGGCGTTACGAATTGCGGATACTGCTGGAAACTGAAGCGCCGGACGATCAGCCTTGCTTATTCGTCGGCCTTCATTCGAAGGGGCGCTTTCGGCGTGCCGACACCATTTCCGGCGGACAGGCCCGTGCGGGCGATATCGTCCGAGAGTTCGAGGTTCATGCCGATGAATCGCCGGACGGTGAGATGCCTGTCGATATTTTCATCCATGCGCTTGGCTATCGCGGGCGGATCAAGAGCTTCCGGATTAGGCGGACCGGCGAAGTGCTTGATGAAACGCCTTGGGTCGATCAGTTCGCCGGCGACTTTAACTGGTTGATGGGCGCTTCCACAGCCGATGTCAGACTGCTCAACGACGCTCCGTTGAGCCGTTTATTGGGGCGATGGACTGCCAAAGGTGAACTCGCGGTGCGGGCAGGTGAGCGCGGGCAGATCGCGGTTTGCGGTCGGCGTGTGCTTACCGCCGGACGTTATGAGGCGAGTGTGCAGTACAAGACGACGGCGGCGGACAAACCGTTCCTGTTCGTGGTTGTTCACTCGGACGGCTTCGTTCGCGGAACCAGCTATGTCGGCGGGCGCGGCCAAGAGACGGAGAGCCGGTTCCATTTTGAAGTTCACGCGGATGAAGTGCCATCCGGACTGCCTGTGGAAGTCAGTTTGAGGGCAGTCGGCGGAGCGCCCGGAACTGTTCGGTCTGTCAAGGTCACACGTATCGGCGATGCGACTCAAGTCGGCTCGTGGGTTGATTTTGTCGACCAGCACTCCAGCTGGCTACCGCTTCTGGCGAGCGGTCCGGCAGCGAAGTGGAACGGCGCGTCTGTGACCGCCGCGGGAGAAGGCGATAACAACGTCGTGCATGGTCCGTATCTGGCATTGCCGCCCGGCGCGTATACGGCAGTGTTTGAACTCGCTACCGAGAGGGGCGGCAAACAGGTCGGCTCGCTCGATGTTGTGGCAGACGGGAAGGTCATCGGCGAGATGGCGATCCACGCGTCGGGGAGCACCGAGACGTTCTCGATTCCATTCGATATCGCGGATGGAATGGGGAAGGATATCGAGACGAGAGTTTGGAGCAAGGGAGCGGGGGATTTCCGCGTGCTCGGCGTAAAGGTCGAAAAGGCGTAATCTAGCGGCTTTTGCGCTCGCTCAGGACGATGAAGCGAGCGTTACGATATTGAAAAGGCGGATCGGCCGATGCCGATCCGCCTCTTTTGTCAGCGCGCGCCGTAGCCCATCCGGGCCAGCTTGGTGCCTTCCGGCACGTCGTCGGCACTGATGACCCGCCAGGGATCGATAATGACCTTCGGCTTCGCGCCAGCCTCAAACAGGCTCTTGCCCTTGAAATGCGGCCAAGGAGTCGTGATGACGATGATGTCTGCCGATACGGCGTCGGCGAGATCGTTAGCAAACAGAACCTTGTCGGTCAGCACGACCTCAGCTCCTGGCATAGCCAGCGGATCGTAGACGGTGACGACATAGCCGGCCGCGCTCAGCCGATCGGCCAGTGCAACGCCCTGGCTCTCTTCGACCACGGGCGTCTCAGGCTTGTATGAGAGCCCAAGCACGGCGACGCGAGTCGGCGGTTCGGCATGGGCCTGCACCGCGCCGATCAGACGTTCGATCTGGTGGTCGTTGATCTTGTCTGTGGCCTCGGCAAGGTCGCAGCGCACACCGATCATGCGCCCCAGCGCCGCGAACGCCTTGTTGTCGCGCGGGAAGCACGGGCCGCCATAGCCGATCGCGCCCTTGATATATTTCGAACCGACGCGGGTGTCCGATCCGACAGCCGTTGAGACGACGTCGACATCGGCGCCCGGAAGCTTGTCACACATCTCCGCCAGCATGTTGGCATAGGAGATCTTGGTGGTGACGTAGGTGTTCACCGAGATCTTCGTCAGTTCCGCATTGACGAAGCTCATGCGGCGAATGATCGGCTCGTTATCGCATGACTTCTTGTAGATGTTTTCCAGGAACTCGCCGGTTGCCGTATCGGACTCGCCGATCAGGATAAAATCCGGGCGGAGCATGTCGCGGACGACGGTGCCGAGCGCG
This sequence comes from Tardiphaga sp., assembly GCF_041424195.1. NCBI lineage: Bacteria > Pseudomonadati > Pseudomonadota > Alphaproteobacteria > Hyphomicrobiales > Nitrobacteraceae > Tardiphaga > Tardiphaga sp. Next base: position 23,220 of record NZ_JBGMOE010000044.1, read on the forward strand.
ATGAACTCCGGATTGTAAGCGAGACCGAGCTGTGGGCCGACAGTACGCCCGGAAGCCTCCTCGAGTTCCTTGCGAAGCTCGCCGCCCGTCGAACCCGGCATGACGGTCGAGGTCACGACCACTACATGACGGTCTCTCTTGGACCGCAGCGCTTCGCCGATCGAACGGATCGCGGCGATCATGAACTTGTTCGAGAACAGCTTGTCGTTGCCACTCGGGGTCGGGACGATGATGAAGGTAACATCGGACTGCTGCACCACCTCGTCCCACGAATGGGTTGCGCGGAGACGGGAGCGACCCTTGTCGATATATTCCTGCAACTGCGGCTCGTCGACCGGCGCCTTACCCTGATTGATGGCAGAGACAAGCTTATCGTTCAGATCGAGCCCGATCACGTCGAAGCCCTTTGCAGCCATGACGGCCGCCATGGGTGACCCGAGCTTGCCGAGGCCGATAATGGAGATACGCGGAGACGAGGTCACAGAGTTCATTTGAATCTCATCAAAGCTCATCTCGCGAGGCTCTAACAGTTTGCGAGACGACGGGTGGAAGATGCAGGAAAATCTATCCGTGGCGGGAATCCGCCGGTGGTGGTGTTTGGAACGGAGTTGGCCAGCAACCGCGGATTTCGGACGTAGAGCCGAGTGCGCGCCGGACGCGAGCCCTTATAATGATCTCTGGTATTAAGTCCATATGCTTTCACGTCATTCGGCTGTCATGACGCGATGCAAATAGTGCTGGATTTTAAACGGCTTCCGTCAACTGCGCATATGCATTGCGCACCAGTGCGGCGCTGTGGTGCCAGCTGAACTTGCTGGCCTGCGCGCGCAAGCTAGCGGACGCCTCCGCCGTCGGGACACTCCCTATCAGAGAGCGAAAGGCCGCAGCCCAGGCGTCGATATCCAGGGCCGCCACCTTGATCGCGAGACCATCGGCGATCTCGTCCATGGACGTTCCCAAACTATGGACCACCCGTGTTCCGCATGCCATGGCTTCAACAACCGGCATGCCGAAACCTTCATAGATCGAAGGGAACATGAGGGCGATGGCACCCTCATATAGGCTCCGGAGCTGTGCATTGGACACGGTGCCGAGAAACCGGAGCGCGCCGGCGGCGCGCATGGCATCGGTTTCAGGCGGAAGGTCGAGTTCGCCCCAACCGCCGCCCCCGACGACGACCAGCGGCGCACGCGCACGGTCTGCCTCCGATAGCAGGCCAAACGCCTGAATCAGAGTGCGTAGGTTCTTGCGCGGCTCCAGCGTGCCGACGGCCAAAAAATAGTCTTGCGGGATGTCAAGCTCAGCCAAATCTGGGCGAACAGCGGCTGCGCCGAGCGGACGAAAGATGTCGCTCGCCGCAGGCGGGGCCACGAAGATCTTCTCGCGCGGATAGTTGAAGACGGTCGCAATCTCGTTGCGACTGAACTCCGAGATGGTCTGAACGAGCGGCGTGCGCCCGAGCAATTCTGGGAGCTTCTCAAGCCTGCGCAGACGTTCCTGCGGATGCGTTTCAGGGAATCGGACAAATGACAGGTCGTAGATTACCGGAAGGGTTACAACGCCGGGGTCGGCAAATGGTAGGAAGTTGAAAGCGTGAAAGATGTCGAAGGATTGTCGCTTCACCGTGCGCTGAAACTGAGCGCGATAGATAGCTGGCGCGAGACTCGATTGTCTGAGGGCGGCAACCAGCCTCTTCTTCATGCCGACGGCGCCTCCGGCAGCCGGCTGGTTCGCGCGCTGGCTCTCCTTAGCCGCGCTCAATCGATCCAACGCGGTCCTGTCGAGCGACGCCCACGATGTCAGGCCGAAACCGGAAAAGCGGAGCTCGGGATTGTCCTTGAGGAGCGCCTCAATGAGATGAAACGAGTAATTGCCGATCCCGGTCATCTGGCCGGCCATCACTCTCATTTCAATGCCGATATGAATGCTCTCTAAATCCAAAATTCATCCGCCCATAAGCGATTTGCGTTTCACGAGAGGTGTTCCTGAAATTCGCGAGGAACTTCTGCTGCGCTCTTGCTCATCTACAAGATGCTATATACGGAATTCAACGTTGATGCGACTTTCGTTTTGTGGATGCACATCTGGGCCGCGAGAAGGCGATAACCCAATCCCTTCACTGTCGAGCGCTGCGAGCCGGCGGCTGTTGCAATCTCAAGAGCGCCTAAGCGTAACTTGTCTCCTCCGGTTATCCTATGTACTGATTGGCCACTCGCGCGCCTCGCCGATCCTCGCTACACTGGGGCGGCGGCCTTGCAGTTTGTGCTACGATCATCGACACGGGTGTTTGAGCGCCTCTAATAATTCAATCGTTATGAGCTCCTCGGTTGATCTGTGCCCCAAAATCCTTTGCAAGAGTCTTTGGGAAGACGAGGCCCTGAGCAGCGCACAAACCTGGGGACGGCAATGACCGAGAGAGATAGCGTGACACATTATTCGACGAGTACAGACATCGTTTCTGCGCTTAAGTCCAAAATGATCACCGATGCCTTACCCCTTTGGTCAGGAGCGGGCTGGGATTCGAAATCAGGCGGTTTCATTGAGCGCCTTGACCGCGACGGGCGCGCTGACCTCGTCGCCCCCCGCCGTGTCCGCGTGCAAGCCCGCCAGATCTACTGCTTCGCCAAGGCCGCGGAGCTCGGCTGGTATCCTGAAGGCGCCGAGATTTCGCGCCAGGGTCTCGATTACATGCTGGCCAGGGCGAAGGCGCCGGATGGCAAGCCGGGCTTCGTGCATATTCTCGCGCCCGATGGTTCGGTGCTGAACCCGCTGCGTGATACCTATGACCATGCTTTCGTCCTGCTGGCACTGGCGACGGTCTATCAACTGGATCGCGATGCAAAGGTGCGCGCCGAGATCGATGAATTGATGCAGTTCATCGATACGCAGTTGCGCTCGCCCGATGGCGGCTATGTGGAGGGTGTGCCGGCGTCGATGCCGCGTCGGCAGAATCCGCAGATGCATCTGCTGGAGGCGTTCATCGCCGCCTTTGACGCGACCCATGACCAGGCGTTCCAGGCCCGGGCCGGCGATCTGTTTGGTCTGTTCTCGTCGAATCTGTTCGACACGAAAAAGGGCGTGCTCGGCGAATATTTCGAACGGGACTGGTCGCGGATCGAGCCGGTCAGCGTCGAGCCAGGCCATCAGGCCGAATGGGTCTGGCTGCTCAAGGGCTTCGAGCGCATCACCGGCTGCCCGACCGGCAGGCAGCGTGCCGCGTTGCTCGAATCCGCGCTGCGCTATCGCGATGCCACCGGTTGTCTGGTGGACGAAGGCGATGCCCAGGGCAATATCGTCAAATCGTCGCGGCGGTGCTGGCCGCAGACCGAGATCGTCAAGGCCTTCGTCGCGCAGGCGGAGTCTGGTGTCGAAGGCGCTGCCGAGGAAGCGCGCGCCGCGCTGATGCGGTTGGACAAATATTATCTGCAGCATCCCGTCAAAGGCGGCTGGTACGATCAGTTCGACGGTGAGGGACGCTCGCTGGTCGATACGATCCCGGCGTCATCCTTCTATCACATTCTATGCGCGGTCGCCGAAGCCGAACGGGTGCTCGGCGCCTGACTGCCTTGCGATCTAGCGGGTGGCTTCGTTCGGATCCGTCGGCTTGGTCCGGAACACGACGAAATGCGACATGGTGAAATTGACCACGAAGCCGGCAAGGATTGACGCAAGCTTGGCGGCATAGACCGGGATGAAGTTCGACAGCACCACCAGCGTCGTTGTGGTGGCGATGACGCCGAGAATGCCGGAGGCGACGAAACTCAGATAATCCTTGCGTCGCAGCACGCGGCCGGATTCGGCGCGGAACGTGATCATGGTGTTCATGACGTAGGAGCACGACACCGCAACCAGCCAGGCCATGACATTGGCCGGCACCAGCGCCAGTCCGAGCACCTTATAGGCGAGGGTGAAGATGGCGAGATCGATCACGGTGTTGCCGAGGCCGATCACGCCGAAGCTGATCATCTTCGATACCGTCGGGCGCGACAGCCAGGTCTCGACAATTTGTGGTAAAATCAGTCTCACGGCAGCAGCCATCCTCGATCTGGGCGGCTGCATAGCAGGATCACCCAGGGAAGTCCGACTTTTTATGATGCGCCGCGGCAGGCCTGATCAGTCAGTTCCCGCGCTCGTCGGCGATGACCTTGCCGTCATTGGGCAGCGAGGCCGGCGCCACCAGCTCCACGGCCCCGCCGAGCTTGCTGACGGCCCTGAGAGAGGCCGTGACGGCCTCCAGAAGGCCAGGCGTATTCGGAGCGGTCGTTTCGGCTTTCAGTACCATGGCGTCATTCTCGCCGTCCCGCGACACCACCAGCCGTAGCCGGCCGAGTTCCGGGTGCCGCTTGCCGATTTCGGCGACCTGTTCGGGCCGCACGAACATGCCCTTGACCTTGGTGGCCTGGTCGGCCCGGCCCATCCAGCCCCGGATGCGCATATTGCTCCGGCCGCAGACGCTGGGGCCGGGCAGGGCGGCCGTCAGGTCGCCCAGCGCCAGCCGGATCCACGGGTGGTGAGGATCCAGCGAGGTCACCACGATCTCGCCGACATCGCCCTCGGCCACGGGTTCGCCGGTGCCAGGAGTCACGATTTCCAGGATCAGGTCCTCATTGACGATCAGGCCGTCCCGGGCCGTGCTCTCATAGGCGATGAAGCCTAGATCGGCCGTGGCGAAGGCCTGATAGGCGTCGATGCCGCGCGAGGCGATCTCGGCCTGCAACGATGGCGGGAATGCTGCGCCGGACACCATGGCGCGCTTGATGGACGAGACGTCGCGATTGGCCGCCTTGGCGGCATCGAGCAGGATCTTCAGGAAATCCGGCGTGCCGCTATAGGCGGATGGCCGATAGGCCTCGATCAGTTCCAGTTGTTGTTCGGTATTACCCGGCCCAGCGGGGATCACGGCACAGCCGACCGCCCGCGCGGCGCCGTCGAAGATGAAGCCGCCGGGGGTCAGGTGATAGCTGAAAGTATTCAGCACCACGTCGCCTGCGCGGAAACCTGCGGCATAGAGCGCACGCGCGCCGCGCCAGGGATCGGCCTGTTTCGATTCCGGCTCGAAAATGGGCCCCGGCGAGGTGAACAACCGGCCGAACGAGCCGGTCGCGCCTGACACGAAGCCGCCGAATGGCGGGCTGGCCTTGTGCAGGGCCGGCAGGTCGGATTTGCGCAGCACCGGCAATTGCGCCAGCGCGGCGCGGTCAACGATGGCTGCGGGATTGATGCCCTTGAGATGCTCCGCATAGGCCGGCGCCTGCATCGCGTGGCGCAGCACATCCGGCAGGCGCGAAAACAGATTGGCCTGGCGCTGCGACGGATCGCAATTTTCGAGTGTGTCGAAGTGGCGCATCTGGGTGTGTCCTGGTCGTTTGACGTCGTTACGTTGTTCCGGTGCTCTGTCATGCCGTGCTAGTGGGACATCATGTCGTCAGAACGCATTGTCCAATGGCTCGAAAGCTTCGGCCAACTCGATTGTCCTGCTGCCGTCGTGCTGGCCGCGCTGGTGGTTGCCTCTTCGTTCTTGCCGGTCCCGCGAACATTCGTCGTGCTCGGTGCCGGTGCTGCATTCGGCTTGCGCTCTCTCGTCGTCATTGTTCCAGTCGCCGTGGCTGCATCCATTCTGGCCTTCATGCTGGCGCGCTCCGTTCTGCGCGGTTGGGTGGAACGGCAGACCGGGAAACGCGCGGCCTGGCGCCTCGTTGCCCAAGCCGTCGATGACGAGGGCTGGCGCATCGTCGCACTGATGCGGTTCGGCGGACCATTGCCCAATTCGGTGCAAAATTATCTGTTCGGTTTGACAAATATCGGACTGCTCCCGTTCGCCCTGGTCACTTTCGTGTTCACGCTGCCGCAGATCGTGCTGTACGTGTATCTCGGTGCGTCCGGACGGGCGCTGCTGCTCGATGATGGACCGATGCCGCTCAACCGTGTGCTGATTGCCATGGCCCTCGTCATTGTGCTCGTCATCCTGTTGCTCGTGTCGCGCCGTATTCGCGCGATCCTCGCGCGCAAGACCGGCATCGCGACCTGCGGGGCCGTGAGCAGCTAAAGCCATCGCTTCCTGCGCTTGAAGCTCTTCAGGTTCTTGAAACTCTTGCGCTGGTCGCCGGCGCCGCCGAGATAGAATTCCTTCACGTCCTCATTGTCGCGCAGTTCATCCGCAGTGCCGTCGAGCACCACCTTGCCCTGTTCCATGATGTAACCGTGGCTGGCGACGGAGAGAGCGGCGCGCGCATTCTGCTCGACGAGCAGAATGGTGACGCCGAGATCGCGGTTGATCTTCTTGATGATGGCGAAGACCTCCTTCACCAGCAGCGGCGACAGCCCCATGGACGGCTCGTCCATCAGGATCATTTTCGGCCGCGCCATCAGCGCACGCCCGATCGCCAGCATCTGCTGCTCGCCGCCGGAGAGATAGCCGGCGAGGCCGGTGCGCTCCTTCAGGCGCGGGAAATAATCGAACACCATATCGATATCAGAGGCGACCTCGTTGTCGCGCCGGGTAAAGGCGCCGAGGCGGAGGTTCTCCAGTGACGTCATGTCGGACACGATGCGGCGGCCTTCCATCACCTGGAAGATGCCGCGGCGGACGATCTTGTCGGGGTCGATGCCGTCGATGCGCGCGCCATCGAACAGGATCTCGCCGCGCGTGACCTCGCCGTCTTCGGTTTTCAGGAGCCCGGAGATCGCCTTCAGCGTCGTCGACTTGCCGGCGCCATTGGCGCCGAGCAGCGCGACGATCGCGCCCTTCGGCACCTCCATGCTGAGACCGCGCAGCACCAGGATCACGTCGTCATAGACGACCTCGATATTGCGGATGTCGAGGAGCGGGGCGGTGGCGGGCGCTGTTGAAACTTGCGCGCTGGTGTCGATAGCTGTCTGCATCAATGACGCTCCTGAGATCGGCTGGTGCTAACCTCTCCCCGCCTGCGGGGAGAGGTCGACCCGGCGTAGCGCGGCGAAGCCGGGGCGGGTGAGGGGGACTCTCCACTTGCTCCGAGCCCGCGGAGGCTCCCCCTCATCCGTCGCGGACTGCGTCCGCGCCACCTTCTCCCCGCCTAGCGAAGCTTCGCTTCGCCTTGCGGGGAGAAGGAAAGAATTACCACCCATGCCATTCCGGCTTGCGTGGCAGCTCGACTGTCTTCACCTTCTCGAGCTTGATCGTGCCCTTGGCCATCAGGTCGTTGAGATCGCCGTCGGTCGAGCCGGAGACCTTCGAGCGATACAGATCGACCTTGGTGGTGGGACGGTGATCCTTGTCGGTCCAGGTTGAGGGATTGCAGACGCCGTCCATGCCGGCCGGCACCCAGTCCTTCTTCTGGTAGAAGCCCTTGGCGACGTTCTCACCGGTGGCGCCGCCGTTCTTCGCGGCCCAGTCGAGCGCTTCTTTCATATAGAGCGAGGTGCAGACCGCGGCGATGTAGTGCACCGGGCGATAGATCTTGCCCGACGGGTCGGAGATCTTGGAGATTTCCTGCACTGTCTTCATGCCGGGCGCGTTGCCGCCCCAGCTCACCGCCGTGCGCAGCGGGAAGATCACGCCATCGGCAGCATCGCCTGCCGCCTTTGCGGCGTTTTCATCCATGCCCCACACATTGCTCATGAACTGCACGTCGACACCTGCTGCCTTGCAGGCCTTCATCACCGAGATGTTGGAGGCTGCGGTGTTGCCCAGATACGCGTAGTTGGCGCCGGCGCTCTTCAGGCTGAGGCACTGCGCGCTGTAATCACCGGGCGTGAGTGCGAAGACCAATGGCGGCAGCACTTCAAAGCCGAGTTCGGCGGCGAGTGCTTCACCCGCAGCCTTTGGTGCGTTGGGGTAGGGATGATTGGCGCCCATATGGACATATTTGGGCTTGCCACTCTTGCCCTTCGCCTTCCAGTCTTCCGCCGCCCAGGTCAGCTCGGCGCGCAGCGCGTCCGAATAGGACGGGCCGTAAAAGAAATTATACGGCGCAGGTTTTGCCTTGCCGCCGGCGCCGGTCGGATCGGTCAGCGCGGCCGAGTAGGAGCCCGAGATATCCGGGATCTTGTCCTGCGCGAGGAAGCCGGTGAGCGCCTCGGTATCCGCTGTGCCCCAGCCCATGATCGCCGCGACCTTGTCGGCGCCCGACCATTTCTTGTACAGCGCGATGGCGCGCGGCACCTGGTAGCCGTAATCGTTGCTATCGAGATTGACCTGCTTGCCACCGATGCCGCCGTTCTTGTTGATCCAGGCATAGGTATCGACCACGCCCTGGCCATAGGGCGTGCCGACATCGGAGGTGCCGCCGGAATAATCGGCGAGATGGCCGACGGCGATCTGCGCCTGCGCACTGGCGGACGCGCCGGCGATGAGCAGGGCAATGGACGCGGACGCAAGATATGATTTCATCGTCATGAGCATTCTCCCGTTGGATTTTAGTTTTTATCGTTTCGTCTAGTCATCCCGTCCTCAATGCGAGAACGGGTAGAGTTTCCAGTAGGTCTTGATCTGCCGCCAGCGATGCGCGAGCCCGTCGGGCTCGAACACCAGGAACGCGATGATGATGAGGCCGATGGCGATCTCGCGCAGGAATGTGAGGTTGTTGTTGAGCGCGAGCGCCTTGTCGATGACGCCGCCTTTCAGCTCCATGCTGATCCATTCCATCGCTTCCGGCACCAGCATCACGAAAGCCGTGCCCATCAGCGTGCCCATGATCGAACCGGTCCCGCCGATGATGACCATGGCGAGGAACAGGATCGAGCGCTCGATGCCGAAGCCTTCATTGGAGACCACGAGCTGGTAATGCGCATAGAGTGCGCCGGCGATTCCGGCGAAGAACGCGGCCAGACCAAACGACAGCGTACGATATTTGGTGAGATTGATGCCCATGATCTCGGCGGAGAGATAATGGTCGCGCACCGCCACCAGCGCGCGCCCATCGCGTGAGCGCATCAGATTGGTGACCAGCAGATAGCTGACGACCACATAGGCCAGCACGACGTAGAAATACTTCCGGTCGCCGCGCAACTCATAGTCGAAGATCGAGAACGGCTTGGCCATTGCCGGCACCGAGCCGCCGGAGAACCATTCGGCGCGCGAGAAGAAGTCGATCAGGATGTATTGCGCAGCAAGCGTGGCAATGACGAGATAGAGCCCCTTGAGCCGCGCCGCCGGCAGGCCGAAGATCAGGCCGACAATGGCGGTGACGATGCCTGCCAGCGGGATCGCAAAGAACACCGGGATCGGCGTCTTGTTGGAAATATAGGCCGAGGTGAAGGCGCCGAGCAGGAAGAAGGCGGCATGGCCGATCGAGATCTGGCCGGTAAAGCCGACCAGGATGTTGAGCCCCAGCGCCGCGATGCCGTAGATGCCGATCACGATCATCTGGCTGAGCCAGTATTCGCTGAGTAGTTGCGGCGCGAAGCAGATCAGCACCACGCCGAGGATCGCGAAATTGCGGCCGGTGGTGGTCGGGAAAATCGTGGTGTCGACCGCATAGCTGGTGCGGAAGTCGCCGGCCGGGATGAGGGAGGGACTGGCCATGATGCTTATACCCGCTCGATGTCTTTGGTGCCGAACAGGCCGTAAGGCTTGATCATGAGAATGATGATGAGCACGTAGAACGGGGCGACTTCGTAGAGATTGCCCCAGTGCAGATATTCGCTGTCGACGAATTGCGCGAAGTTCTCGAGCAGCCCGATGATGATGCCGCCGACCACGGCGCCGCCGATGGAGTCGAGGCCGCCGAGGATCACGGCGGGGAACACCTTGATGCCGTAGATCGACAGGCCCGATGACACGCCGTTGACCACGGCAACCACCACACCCGCGACAGCGGAGACCATCGCCGAGATCGCCCAGGCCATGGCGAACACGGTCTTCACGGAAATGCCGAGTGACTGTGCCACCTGCTGATTGAAGGCGGTGGCGCGCATCGCCAGACCCCACTTCGACACCTTGAAGAACCAGGCCATGCCGAGCATCATCAGCACCGACACCACGAGGCTCATGACATAGACGGTCTGGATCTGCAGGCTGCCTATCGTCACCGACTGGCTGGTGAAGACGCGCGGGAACGGCTGCGGGTTGACGCCGTAGATCCATTTCAGCGCCGCCTGGAACACGGCCGACAGTGCGATGGTCACCATGATGACGGATATAATGGGCTCGCCGATCAGCGGCCTGAGGATGACGACCTGCACCAGAATGCCGAAGGCGAACATGAACACCAGCGTCATCGGCATGCCCAGCCAGAACGGCACCTGATATTTGGTCAGCAGCGTCCAGCACACCCAGGCGCCGATCAGCAGCAATTCGCCCTGCGCGAAGTTCACGACCTGCGTGGCCTTGTAGATCAGCACGAATGACATCGCGACCACGCCATAGAGCGTGCCGACCACGAGGCCGTTGACGAGAAGCTGAAGAAGGAACTGCGTGTTCATTTTTGGCGCCGGAGTGCTAACCTCTCCCCGCTTGCGGGGAGAGGTCGGCGCGTAGCGCCGGGTGAGGGGGAGCTTCCACATGCGCAAGGCCAATGCGGTCAGAACCACACGTGCCAGAAGGCTGCGGCGAGATTCGACCGATGCCGAGAATGCGCTTTGGTATCGCCTTCGCGCACGTTCCCTGGACGGGCACAAGTTTGTGCGACAAGAGCCGATCGGCAACTACATCGTCGATCTGATCTGCCGGGAGCGGGGCCTGATCGTCGAGGTGGATGGTGGGCAACATGCTAACAATGTGCGCGATGCTGCCCGTGACCAGTGGCTGGTCGAGCATCATTACCGGGTGCTCAGATTCTGGAACCATGATGTCCTGAGCAATATTGATGGCGTGCTCGAAGTCATTGCGACAGCGCTTGCGGAGACTCCCCCTCACCCGGATCGCAAGGGCGATCCGACCTCTCCCCGCAAGCGGGGAGAGGTTAGCTAGACCCGGGACGCCGCCGTTTCCTGACCTCGCCCCGCTTGCGGGGAGAGGTCGACCGGCGAAGCCGGGCGGGTGAGGGGGAGCTTCCACATGCGCAAGGCCAATGAAGGTCGAACTGCGCGGTCGCGACACTTGAGACAGACGTCCACGGATGCCGAGACCAAGCTTTGGAACCGGCTGCGCTCGCGGCAGATCGACGGCTGCAAATTCGTCCGGCAGGAGCCGATCGGGCCTTACACGGTTGATTTCGTGTGCCGCGAGAACCGGCTGATCATTGAAGTCGATGGCGGCCAGCACGCCGACAATGCGGCAGATGTCGTTCGCGACAACTGGCTGGTCGATCATCGCTACCGCGTGCTGCGCTTCTGGAATAACGACGTACTCGGCAATATTGATGGCGTGCTCGAAGTCATTGCGACCGCGCTTGCCGAGACTCCCCCTCACCCGGATCGCAAGGGCGATCCGACCTCTCCCCGCAAGCGGGGAGAGGTTAGCTAGAACCGGGACGCCGCCGTTTCTTGACCTCGCCCCGCTTGCGGGGAGAGGTCGGCAGGCGCGCGTTAGCGCGCGTGCCGGGTGAGGGGGGCTCTCGGCGAAACGCAGACCTGTCAAAGCGCGTAGTCCCATCATTCCGCCGCCTCCATCACCTTGTCCCGCGCCATGTCCACCACGACCAATCTCGTGCGGATGCGCTGGGAGGTGCCGTCCTGGAAGCGGATGGTGGTGTCGACGGGGATATCCCGCGCACCGCCATAGATGCCGTCGATGATATCCGCGTACTTCTCGTTGATGACGCTGCGGCGGACCTTCCGCGTGCGGGTCAGCTCGCCGTCGTCGGCGTCGAGCTCCTTGTAGAGCAGGAGGAATTTGGCGATGCGTTGGGCAGGCGGCAGCGTCGCATTCACCGTCTCGACTTCCTTGCGGATCATCTCATAGACCTCCGGGCGCGACGACAGGTCCGTATAGGTCGTGAAGGAGATGCGGTTCTTCTCGGCCCATTTCGAGATGATGGAGAAGCGGATGCAGATCATCGCCGCAAGCGCGTCGCGGTTGTCGCCGAGCACCACGGTCTCGGCGATATAGGGCGAGAACTTCAGCTTGTTCTCGATATATTGCGGCGAGAAACGCTCGCCGCGCGCGGTCTGCGCCAGATCCTTGATGCGGTCGATGACCACGAGCTGCTTGTTATCGTTGAAATAGCCGGCATCGCCGGAATGCATCCAGCCATCGCGCAGATCGGCGGCGGAGGCTTCCGGTGCCTTGTAATAGCCGAGGAACATGTTGGGGTGCCTGACCACGATCTCGCCGACACCCTGCACATCGGGATCGCGGATTTCGATCTCGATGCCGCCGCCCATGGCAATGCCGGTGGTGTCGGGGTCGACGGCATCCGGCGGATGCAGCGTGAAGGCGCCAAGCGTTTCGGTCTGGCCGTACAGGGTGCGCAGCGGCACGCCCATGGCGCGGAAAAACTTGAACGTATCCGGCCCCAGCGCCGCGCCGCCGGTGGCGGCCGAGCGCAGCCGTGTGAAGCCCAGGCGATCGCGGAGCGCGCGGAACAGCAGCGTATCGGCCACGGCCGAGCGCTTGCCCTGTGCGAGTGCGGACAGGCCCGACTTCATGCCGAGCTGATACAGGCTCTGCTTCAGCGGCGATGAATCCATCACCCGCGCGCGCACGTCGGCGGCGATGCCTTCCCAGACGCGCGGCGCGAACAGCACGAAGGTGGGCGCGATCTCGCGGAAATCATTCATCATGGTGTCGGCCTGCTCGACGAAGTTGACCTTCATCCGGCTCAGCAGGCCTTTGCCGAGCGCATAGACCTGTTCCATGATCCAGGGCAGCGGCAGCACCGAGACATACTCGTCATCCGGTCCCTTCGGGTCGAACGACAGATACACTGCGCAGTGGCCGAGCACGCGGCCGGCCGCCAGCATCGCCAGCTTGGGATTCGACGTGGTGCCGGAGGTGGTGCAGAGGATCGCCACATCCTCGCCCCTGGTTGCATCGACGAGCTGATCGTAGAGACCGGGCTCGCGTGCCGCACGGTCGCGGCCCATCTGCGCGAGCCTGTCGGCTTGCAGCAGACGCGGGTCGTCATATTTCCGCATGCCGCGCGGATCGCTGTAGATGATGTGCTTCAGCGCCGGCACGCGCTCGGCGAGGGTGAGCAGCTTGTCGACCTGTTCTTCATCCTCGGCGAACACGATCTTGGCTTCGCCGTAGTTCAGCAAATAGGCGGCTTCCTCATCGAGCACGTCGCGATAGAGACCGAGGCTCATGCCGCCGATGGCATGGGCGGCGATCTCGGCCGCGACCCAGTCCGGCCTGTTGTCGCCGATAATGCCGATAACGTCGCCACGGGCGATACCGAGTTCGGCCATGCCGAGCGTGAAGTCCTTCACGCGCGTGTGGTAATCATTCCAGCTGAACTCCCGCCACAGGCCGAAATCCTTCTCGCGCAGCGCGATCTCCCGGCCATGTTCCCTGGCGTTGAGGCGCAGCAGTTTCGGATAGGTGTCTGCCTGTTTGACGCGCCCGGCGTAATCCATCATGCCGCATTCTCCGCAGCGATGGGCGCATGGTCGGGATCGATCAGCGCTTCGTCTTCTTCACCGAGATAGGCGCGCTTGACGTGGGGATCGGCCAGCACGGCGGCCGGATCGCCCTCGGCGATCTTGCGGCCGAAATCCAGCACCATCACCCGATGCGAGATGTCCATCACGACGCCCATGTCGTGTTCGATCATCATCACCGTCATCCCGTACTCTTCGTTGAGGTCGACGATGTAGCGGGCCATGTCCTCCTTCTCCTCGAAGTTCATGCCGGCCATCGGCTCGTCGAGGAGGATCAGGTTCGGCTCCAGCGCCATCGCGCGCGCCAGTTCGACGCGTTTGCGCAGACCATAGGGAAGGGTGCCGGCGGTGGCCTTGCGGACGCTCTGCAGGTCGAGAAAGTCGATGATCTCCTCGACCTTGCGGCGATGCTCAAGCTCTTCCTTGCGCGCGCCGGTCAGCCAGTACAGCGAGCCGGTGAGGAAGTTGTTCTTCAGGAGGTGATGGCGGCCGACCATGATGTTGTCGAGCACGCTCATATGGTGGAACAGCGCGAGGTTCTGGAAGGTGCGGCCGATGCCGAGACCGGGGCGGGCGTTGGGATTGAGACCCGTAATGTTTTTGCCGTGATAGAACAGCTGGCCTTCGGTGGGGCGATAGCGACCCGAGATGCAGTTGACGATGGAGGTCTTGCCGGCGCCGTTCGGCCCGATGATCGAGAACAGCTCACCGTCATTGACAGCGAAACTCACATCGGTGAGCGCGCGAACGCCACCAAAGCGCAGTGAAACCCCGCATACGTCCAGAGCAACCGCCACGCAAATCCTCCCAGATACGGCGCTTGTCGCGCTCTTTATCCATGTTCCTCGGATGGTCCCGAGCCTACATCGCCCGGTCTCGCTAAGCCATTCTACTAATGACCTTTCGCGGTGGTCTTCCCTACGTCAAATCGGTATCCTGAATTGTCTCGCGGCGGACAATCTGCCTGCCAATTTGTCGCGCGAGCGTTCTTTTGCGCCGCAACATTCAAAGTGAAGCCGGACCCTATGATTGCTGCAGATCATCTCAAGCGCATCGCGGCGTGGGCGCGGGACCTGAACGAGAAGGAGATCGAGGTCGCCCGCGCGGGCATTGTCGAGAAGTCGTTCAAGGCGAATGAATTTGTCTCCATGCGCGGCGATCAGTTCGACTACTGGACCGGCGTGGTGAGCGGTCTGGCGAAGATCGGAACCATCTCGCGCAGTGGCAAGGAAGTCAGCATCACTGGCCTGACGGCCGGCACATGGTTTGGCGAGGGCAGCGTGCTGAAGAACGAGCCGCGCCGCTACGACATCGTCGCGCTGCGCGACTCGCGGCTTGCGCTGATGGAGCGCTCGGCCTTCCTGTGGCTGTTCGAGAACAGTGTCGGCTTCAACCGCTTCCTGGTCTCGCTGTTGAACGAACGGCTCGGTCAGTTCATCGCGCTGACGGAATATGGCCGCATGCTCGATGCTACCGGGCGCCTTGCGCGCTGCATTGCCTCGCTGTTCAACCCCATCCTGTATCGCGACGCGACCCGCCATCTGGACATCACGCAGGAGGAGCTCGGCTCCATCACCGGCATCTCCCGGCAGAAGGCCAACCAGTGCCTGCAGACGCTGGAAAAGGAAGGTCTGCTGCGGCTTGAATATGGCGGCGTGACAGTGGTCGATCTTGAAAAGCTGGGCAGCTACGGCGAGTAGCATTTTCCCTCGCCCCGCCCGGGCGAAGCGAAGCTTCGCTAGGCGGGGAGAGGTCAGGAAGGTCGCCACTACACTTCCAGCCATTCCTTGCGCACGGCGTCATTGGCCTTGAGCTCTGCCGGCGTGCCCTCGAATACGATACGGCCGTGGCCCATCACATAGACCCGGTGCGAGATGCGGAGCGCGATCGACAGCTTCTGCTCGACCAGCAGGATCGCGACGCCGCGGCGCGCGATCTCCGCGATGAGATCGCCGACCTGCTGCACGATGATCGGTGCCAGGCCCTCGGTCGGCTCGTCGATCATCACCAGCTCGGGGTCGCCCATCAGCGTGCGGCAGATCGTCAGCATCTGCTTCTCGCCGCCGGACAGCACGCCCGCGGCCGTGTCCGCGCGTGCGGCGAGATTGGGAAACATGCCGAGCATGTCGTCGAGCTTCCACTTGCCGGGATGGCGCGGATCCTTGACGCCCAGCATGAGATTTTGGCGCACCGTGAGGCCCGGGAAGATGTCACGATGCTCCGGCACATAGCCGAGGCCGAGATGCGCGATCTTGAAGCTCGGCACGCCGGCGATATTGGCGCCCTTGAAGGTGATGGTGCCGTGCGGCGGCACTTCGCCCATGATGGCCTTCACCGTGGTCGAGCGTCCGACGCCGTTGCGGCCGAGCAGGCTGACGACTTCGCCGGCATCGATATGCAGGTCGACGCCCTGCAGGATGTGGCTCTTGCCGTAATAGGCGTGCAGGTCCTGAACATTAAGCATAGGGCCTTGGAGCATCACACCACTTCCTCGCCGAGATAGGCTTCCTTGACCTTCGGATTGCCGCGGATTTCCTCCGGCGTCCCTGAGGCGATGATCTGGCCATAGACGAGAACCGAGATGCGGTCGGCGAGGCCGAACACCACGCTCATATCGTGCTCCACGATCAGCAGCGTTCGCCCCTCGGTGAGCCGCCGGATCAGCGCCACGGCGCGCTCGGTCTCGGCGTGACTCATGCCGGCGGTGGGTTCGTCCAGGAGGATGACGTCGGCGCCGCCTGCGACGGTGATGCCGATTTCGAGCGCGCGCTGTTCGGCATAGGTCAAAAGGCCGGCGGGCACGTCGCGGCGCGACACGAGGTTGATATCCTGCAGGATCTGCGCGGTGCGGTCGCGCACCTCGGGCAGGTTGTCGACATTCTTCCAGAACGCGTAGCGATGGCCGGTCGCCCATAGCACGGCGCAGCGCAGGTTTTCCCACACGCTCATCTTGGCGAACACGTTGGTGACCTGGAAGCTGCGGGACAATCCGCGGCGGTTGATCTGGAACGGCGGCAGGCCGGAGATCACCTGATCGCGCAGCAGGATGCTGCCGACTGATGGCTTCATATAGCCTGATATCAGATTGAACAGCGTGGACTTGCCGGCGCCGTTGGGACCGATCAGTGCATGGCGCTCGCCGTGCGCGACCGTCAGGTTGACGTTGCGGATGACGGAGGTGATGCCGAAGGTCTTCTCGACACCGCGGAGTTCAATGGCGGTGCTCATGCGGCCACTCCCTTCTCGCGCGCGGCGGTGAGGGCGTCGTCCCAGCTTGCCGCGACCCGTGCCCATGTCTTGCGCGCAAGCAGGAAGCCGCCGATCAGCAGCACGGCCGCAACGGCCCAGATCGCGGGATTTGCCGCATCGAACGGGATGCCGAAGGCCTTGATGTGCGAGTCCTCATTGGGATTGACGGTGAAGTGCACGGTGGTCTCGATCATCAGCATCAATCCGGTGATCATTGCCAGCGTCGGTAAGAAGGCGACGAGATAGCTCGGCAGCACGCGGCTGAGCGTACCGCCCTTCAGCAGGGGACGGTGCATCATCAGCAGCCCCGTGATGCCACCGGGCGCGAACATCACCACGGCGATGAAGATCAGGCCGAAATAGAGCTGCCAGACCTGCGTAAGGTCGGACAGGCCGAGCGACAGCAGCGTGACGAAGATCGCGCCGACGATCGGGCCGATGAAGAAGCCGACGCCGCCGATATAGGTGGCGAACAACACGGTGCCGGACTGCACGGCGCCGAGATAGGCGGAGTTGGCGATCTCGAAATTGATCGCGGCCAGTGCGCCTGCAATGCCGGCGAACAGGCCGGAGAAGCAGAAGGCGATATAGCGGATGATGTGCGGATCGTAGCCGACGAATTGCACGCGCTCGGGATTGTCGCGCACGGCATTGCACATGCGCCCCAGCGGCGTGCGGGTGAGGGCGTACATGGCGATCACTGCGATCAGCGTCCAGGCCGCGACGAGATAATAGATCTGGATCTGCGGACCGAAGCTCCAGTCGAACAGGCGCAGGACCTTGGTGCGGTTGGCGGAGACGCCGGCCTCGCCGCCGAAGAAGGTACGCAGGATCAGCGCCGACGACGCCATTAGTTCTGCGACTCCGAGCGAGATCATCGCAAAGGCGGTGCCGGAGCGCCGCGTCGAAACCCAGCCGAGCAGCATGGCGAAGATCAGGCCGGCCGCACCGCCGACCAACGGGATGACAGGCAGCGGAATGGCAAACTTGTTCCTGGCGACGATGTTGATGGCGTGGATCGCGAGGAAGCCGCCGAGGCCATAATAGACCGCGTGTCCGAAGGACAGCATGCCGGTCTGGCCGAGCAGGATATTGTAGGACAGCGAGAAGATGATCGAGATGCCGATCAGGCTGAAAGTGGTCAGCGACCCGCCCGATGAAAACAGCTTCGGCAGCACCAGCAGGAGCAGCGCAGCGGCGATCCAGATGCCGTAGAATTTCATCCGGTCGGAGGCGGCGGGGCGCGGCGGCGCGATGGTTGCGGTAGCGTCGCTCATGTGTCGCGTGTTCCCAAGAGGCCCATCGGGCGGAAGATCAGGATCAGCACCAGCAGCAGATAGGGCATGATCGGTGCGATCTGGGCGACGGTGACGTTCCAGATATCGGACAGCCATGTGGTGGCGTAGTCGGGACCAAGCGGGCCAAAGGCGCCGGCCAGTGAGCCATCCATGGAGACCGCGAAAGTCTGTATCAGGCCGATCAACAGCGAGGCGATGAAGGCGCCGGGCAGCGAGCCCAGGCCGCCGACCACCACAACCACGAACAGGATAGGTCCGAGCAGCCCGGCCATATTCGACTGCGTGACAAGGGCAGGGCCGGCAATGACGCCGGCGACGGCGGCCAGCGCAGTGCCGACGCCGAACACCAGCATGAAGATGCGCCCGACATTGTGGCCGAGATGGCCGACCATATGTGGATGGGTCAGAGCTGCCTGGACAATGAGGCCGATCCGCGTGCGCTTCAGTACCACCAGCAATCCCACGAAGATCACGATCGACACGGCGAGCATGAAGATCTTGAAGGCGGGGTAGTTGGTCGAGAACAGCGTGAAGGCCGGGAAGTCGAGCAGCGGAGGCACGCGGAAATCGACGGGATTCTTGCCCCAGATGATCTGGACGATTTCCTCGATGGCGAAAGCAAGCCCGAAGGTAAACAGCAGCTCGGCGACATGGCCGTTCTTGTGGACGTGGCGCAGGCCGTAGCGTTCGACGGCGGCGCCGAGCGCACCGGCGAGCAGCGGCGCGACGATCAGCGCCGGCCAGAAGCCGAACCAGCGGCTGATCTGGAAGCCGAAGAACGCGCCGAGCATGTAGAAACTGGCATGGGCGAAGTTCAGCACGCCGAGCATGCTGAAGATCACCGTCAGGCCGGAGGCCATCAGGAACAGCAGCATACCGTACAGCACGCCATTGAGCGTGGAGATGACGATCAGTTCAAGCACGTGTGTGCCTCTCGGGTGAGGTCAATGCGGAGCGCTGGTCTTAACCTCTCCCCGCCTGCGGGGAGAGGTCGGATTGCGCAGCAATCCGGGTGAGGGGGACTCTCCGCGGGCTTATCAGCTTGCGGAGAGTCCCCCTCATCCGACCCGACCTTGCTTCGCAAGCTCGGGTCACTTTCTCCCCGCCTAGCGAAGCTTCGCTTCGCCGGGCGGGGAGAAGGAAAAGCTTACGGGCGTTCCATCTTGCAGGTCGTCGGCAGCATGGTCTGTGCCGTGTCGACCTTGGCGACCGTCTTCCAGCCCCAGCCGGTCTTTTCCTCGTCGAACGGTTCCTTGTTCTTCAGCTCGCCGAATTGCGCGATATACATCGGCTGGAAGAACTGATGATCGTCCTTGCGCATGGTGGCTTGCCCGCCATTCAGCACTTCGAATGTCATGCCTTCCAGCGCCGCGGCGACCTTCACGGGATCGATCGACTTCGCTTTCTCGGCGGCGGCGGCGAACATGCGCATTTCGTTGACGGCGCGGGGATACACATTCGTCTGCCCGTCGAACTTCGCACGGAATGCCTTTTCGAAGGCCTGCGCTTCAGGCGTGCTTCCGTTCGGAAGCCCTTCGACGATGCCGTATACCTGGTCGTTGAGACCCGCCTGCTTGATCGCGGTGGGGCCGCCGGCGCCACCGGCATAATAAGTGTACCAGTTCACCTTCAGGCCGGAATCAGCCGCTGCTTTCAGCAGCAGCGCAATGTCCTGTCCCCAGTTGCCGGTGACGACACTGTCGGCGCCGGAGGCCTTGATCTTGGCAACATAGGGCGCGAAGTCAGTGATCTTCAGCAGCGGGTGCAGTTCGTCGCCGACGATCTCGACATCCGGGCGCTTCGTTTTCAGCATGGCGCGGGCCTGCGTGCGGACCGACTGGCCGAAAGAGTAATCCTGGTTGATCAGGTAGACCTTCTTCACGCTTGGCGTGGTCTTCATATAGTTGGTGAGCGCTTCCATCTTGATGTCGGAGCTCGCATCCCAGCGGAAATGCCAGAAGCTGCATTTCTCGTTGGTCAGAACCGGGTCGACGGCGGCATAGTTGAAGTACAGCACTTCCTTGCCGGGATTGCGGTCATTGAACTTGGTGACGAAGTCGGACAGAGCGCCGGCGACCGACGAGCCATTACCCTGGGTCAGATAGCGCACGCCGCTATCGATCGCCTTTTGCGCCTGGATCAGGCTTTCCTGCGGATTGGTCTTGTTGTCCAACGGGACGATCTCGACCTTCTTGCCGAGAATGCCGCCCTTGGCATTGAGCTCGTCGGCCAGATACTGGAAAGTCTTGAGGCCGACTTCGCCGACGCTGGCGCCACCGCCGGACAGTGGATCGATGTAGCCGATCTTCACGGTGTCCTGCGCCATCGCCGTGCCGCCGAGCAATGGCAGCGCAATGGACGCAAT
This sequence comes from Tardiphaga sp., assembly GCF_041424195.1. Lineage (NCBI taxonomy): Bacteria > Pseudomonadati > Pseudomonadota > Alphaproteobacteria > Hyphomicrobiales > Nitrobacteraceae > Tardiphaga > Tardiphaga sp. The sequence continues at coordinate 43,596 of NZ_JBGMOE010000044.1, forward strand.
GAAGGCTAGTTTGCGCATGGTGTTTCTCCCTGGAAGCATTTGTGCTGGCCGTTGTCGCGACGCCGAATCTTGTGATCCATCCGTCGCTGGCCTTATGCCGGGAGTGTGAGCCAAGGCAGCAGAAGCTGCAAGCCTCAGTTGCAGTATCAATTAGACTTGGATGCTGCTTTCGCCTTCTTGGATATTGCTGTGTCGCCAATGATTTCCGCGGCGCGCAATTCGTCGATTTCGGTGGCGCTGAGGCCGAGGACGTTGCGCAGGACTTCGTCATTGTGTTGGCCGAGCGTGGGCGCGAGACGGGTGATCGGATAGGGCAATCTGGCACTGCCTTCGCGATAGGCAACGGAGGGCAGCAGATGCGGGCCCATGAAGACCTTTGTCACCGGCTGCCAGTGGCCGACGGCGAGCAGATGCGGATCGCCGGCCAGATCCAGCGGCAGTCGCGCAGTACCGGCGGGCACGCCGGCATCCTGCAGCGTCACCATGGCAAGGTCAGGCCGCACGGTCGTCGTCCAGTGCCGGATCGCGACCTCGATACGGTCTTCCTCGGCCCGGCGGCCGTCAGCCGTAGCAAGCGCGGCGTCATCGGCCAGGTCAGCACGATGCATGACTTTGCACAGCGCCTGCCATTCGTCGTCGCTGCGCACGGCAATGGTGATCCACTGATCTTCGCCGAGACACGGGAAGCAACCGTTCGGCACGAAGCGCGGATGCCGGTTGCCGATGCGCGGGCCCGATTTGCCGGTGGCGGATTGCTCGATAATAGACGGCGCGACCAGCGGCAGCAGGGCTTCCGTCGCGCTGAGGTCGATGTGCTGGCCGAGACCGGTGTTCTTCTGATGCATGAAGCCGAGCATCAATGCTGCCGCAGCACTGACGCCGCCAAAGGGATCGCCGAGTGCCGCATGCAGCATGGTCGGCGGATCGCCCTCGCGGCCAGTGACAGAAGGCAGGCCGGAGGCCTGTTCCAGCGTCGAGCCATAGGCGCGCACGCCGCTCCATGGACCGGTCATGCCGAAGGCGGGCATGGTCACGACAACGAGACGCGGATTGATCTTGTGCATAGCTGCGGCGTCGAGACCCATGCGCGGCAGCACATCGGCGGCATAGTTGTCGATCACCGCATCCGCGCCCGCGAGCAGTTGCTTGAGCAGATCCTTGCCGCGGGGATTGGTGAGATCCAGCGTGATGCCGCGCTTGTTGCGGTTCATCTGCTGAAACCAGTAGATCTTCTCGTAGGTGCGCTCGGGAAAATACGGCCCGCGCGGATCGGTGCCGCGAAACCAGTCGGGATACTGGCAGGACTCGACCTTGATGACGTCGGCGCCGAGATCGCCCATCTGCCGCGTCGCCGAGGGGCCGGCCCAGCCCATGGTGAGATCGATAATGCGCAGCCCCTTCAGCGGCTGCGGATCGTCCGGCGTGGCCTGTCGTGTCGCCACGCGCTGATGCGCGGGCAGGGCGCCCATCGTGTCATCGCCGGCAAATGGCGCGCGGCCATTCGGTTTGGGGCGCGAGCCCGTAAGTGTTTGCGGCAGCACCGGCGCATCGAATGATGCGGTTCCGATCTCGACTTTCGCGAAGGCGCCGCGATCGCGATAGTATTGCTGCTTCAGCAGCGTCTCCATGTCCGGCACGACAGCGAGGGGAAGGCGCAGTTCGATGCCCATCTCGAACCATTCATGTGCGCTCTTGTGCATCAGGATGGGCTGGAAGATGTCGAACAGCGCTTTGGAATTATTGGTGCGCGCGAGACCGTCGTTGAACTCGGGCTCGGTTTCCAGTTCGGGAAGGCCGAGCATCACGCAGAATGCAGCCCATTGCGCCGGTGTCACGACAGTGATGCCCAGCCAGCCGTCCTTGGTTGGAAAATTGCCGACGGGATAGCCGCGGCCGAATCGGTTGATGGCCATGCGTGGCCGGGTGAAGCCGACCTCCAGCGCGAGTCCCGTGTCGAACTCGCTGATCTGCAGCATCGCTTCATGCGCGCTCACGGCAAAGCGCCGCGCGCCGGTCTTGCGATCATACAGGCCGGCCAGTGTCGGAATGAAAGCGGTGAGGCCGGCCATGACGGCAATCTGACCGTCGCGCGGCAGCACCGGCGGGCCTTCCTGCGCCCCGACCAGCTTCACGCTACCCGCGAGACTGCGACAGACGGAGTCCGTTGCCTGATAATTGCTGTAGAGACCGTGCTCACCGAACCACGAGATCGCGGTGATCGCGAGGCCCGGTTGTTCCTTGCGCAGATCATCATGCGTCAGGAGCGATGTTGGAATCTCGGCGGGCGCTCGCGCATCGATCAACAGGTCGCAGTTCTTCAGCAACTCACGAATGCGCGCGACATCATCAGCCTTGTCGAGATCGGCAATGACGCTGCGCTTGTTGGTATTCAGCCACGCGAAATATCCGCTCTCGCGGCGGCCGTTGCCGGCATCCACCAGCGGCGGATAGTGCCGCGCAGGATCGCCGCCGGGCGGTTCGATCTTGATGACCTCGGCGCCGAAATCGGAAAACAGTTTGCCGCAGTAATCCAGCGTATCGCTGGAACCGATTTCCGCGACACGCAAATCCGATAATGGCAAGTTTGGCATTTCCGCCCGATCATTTTTTATGTGTTCGGGCATCATGTCGAGATGTGTGCGGGCGTCAAGTCATTCGGCGCGCGCTGCAGACTTCTCGAGTGCGACTGACATCGCCGAGATCAGCGGCTTCATGAAGAACGCATCATTCGCCGGAGTGATATCGGCCTCGAGGCCGTATGATTTCAATTCGTCCGACACGACCGGACCGACGGACGCGATCGGCGTCTTCGCAAGTGCACTGCGCAATTGATCCTCGCGGCCATGCGCCTTCGCAGCATCGACGAGACGACGCACTTGACCCGAACTCGTCAGCGCGATGGCATCGACGCGACCTGCCTCCATCTCGTCGATGGCCGAGAGGATGTTCGCTTCAGCGGCCTTTGAGTCATAGACGTAAGGCAGCACGGTATCGACCTCGGCACCGCAGTCCCTGATCGCCGATATCAGAACACCGTGATCCTTCTCGGGATAAAGCTGCAGGCCGAGGCGATGACCTTTGATGTCGAGTCGCGACAGCATCTCGGCAACGCCTTCGGAGGTCGGCTTCTCCGTCGTCACGTCAGCTTCCAGTCCGATCTCGCGCAGGGCACGTCCGGGTTTCGGTCCGCGTGCGAATTTGCGGGACTTGCCGACAGCCGCCACGAACTCTTTTTCGATGCCGCTTTGACGCACGATTTTCATGATCCGGCGGAGACCTTCGCCGGTCATCAGAACGAGGTCGTCGAACGGATTGGCGATAAATCGACCAATCCAGGCCTGGACCGGGGCGGAATCCGGCGCGTCCTCGATGGTGAACATCGGACATTGCAGCACATCGGCGCCCTGTTCGGTCAGCAGACGGGAGAATTGCGCTTCCTCGCGGGTCTCCAGGATCAGGATGCGGTAACCGTTGAGCTTGTCAGCCATCTCTGTTTTCTGCCTGTTTTCGCACGTTAATTCGTTGGCAATGACGTCCATATTGCAGCGCGCAATTGGATTGGCGCGAGGCCGCCGCGGATGATAGAGCAGGGCCTCGATTTCCGGTCCCCTTGAAGCAGATCAGCCCGCCCATGTCCGTTCAAGCCATGTCTCATCAATATGTTCTGACCCTGTCCTGCCCCGACCGCCCCGGCATCGTGTCCGCGGTATCGACCTTCCTGGCCCAAAATGGCCAGAACATTCTCGATGCCCAGCAATTCAACGATGTCGAGACCGGCCACTTCTTCATGCGCGTCGTATTCAACGCCGCGGATGTGAATGTCGAGCTGGCGGCGCTGAAGACCGGCTTCGGGGCCATCGCCGAGCGCTTCAAGATGGAGTGGCAGATGCGGGACCGGGCGACCCGCCGCCGGGTCATGCTGCTGGTGTCGAAGTCCGATCACTGCCTCGTAGATATCCTGTATCGCTGGCGCACCGGCGATCTCGACATGATCCCCACCGCGATCGTCTCGAACCATCCGCGCGACGCCTTCAAGGATCTCGATTTCGGCGACATCCCGTTCCACCACATGCCGATCACGAAGGAGACCAAGCGCGAGCAGGAGCAGGCGATCTGGGATCTGGTCGGCACGACCGAGACCGAGCTCGTGGTGCTGGCGCGTTACATGCAGATCCTGTCCGACGAGATGTCGGCGAAACTGTCCGGCAAGTGCATCAACATCCACCACTCGTTCCTGCCGGGCTTCAAGGGCGCACGGCCCTATCACCAGGCCCATGCGCGCGGCGTCAAGCTGATCGGCGCAACCGCGCATTACGTGACCAGCGATCTCGATGAAGGTCCGATCATCGATCAGGATGTCGAGCGCATCAGCCACCGTGACACGCCGGAAGAACTCGTGGCCAAGGGCCGCGACATCGAGCGCCGCGTGCTGGCGCGCGCCGTGCGCTATCACCTCGAGGATCGGGTGATCCTCAACGGCAAGAAGACCGTCGTTTTCATGAACTGAGGTTTGCTTCCCTCGCCCCGCCTAGCGAAGCTTTGCTTCGTGGCGGGGAGAGGGTGGCTTGAAGGACCGGAGGTCATTCGAGCCGGATGGGCCAGAGATTTACTCGCTGGCTCCCCCTCAACCGACCGGCTTCGCTGCGCTTTGCCGGTCGACCTCTTCCCACGAGCGAGGCGAGGTGAAAGAAGTCCGCGATTAGTGAACGGCTTCTGCAGAAGGCGACGTGGCGGGGTCAGGCCCCGTCGTGGCGCCGGACTGCTGTTGCTCATGCCGTTTCGCGTAGGCCTCGTATTCAGGAGTACCCGGACGCGGCGGCGCGTCGGCGGGGAGGCCGCCAGCCCATGCCGGGATCAAATCTCCCATGCCGCCCGCCAGGAATGAACTGATCGAGCCGCAACCGCCAAGGCTGCTGGACAGCAGCACGACACAGACAAAAGCGGGGACGCGTCGGGATACTGGCATGGCGGCAACATGGTTTGATGGGGTCTTCGGAATATAGCAGATCGCGACGGGTTTTGCCGACAATTGAAGGCAAATCAATGGTCAAATATTACCGAGCGTGGCGGGGCGGCCTCGGCGCTCCGTGCATGAACTCACCGCGCTCTCTGCGTAAGATGGCGCGCTACGGGCCCGGCCATGGTGCGACCGGCGCCGCGTTCGTCGGCACGTCCGGCGTCGCCAGATATCTGAAAATAGTCCTTGACGCTATTTCAGTCCAGTATATATTCCCACGCATCCCGCTCCACTTGAGGGAGCGTTACCGGGACGCCGACTGGCGCGGGGCGGGATGTGGCGCCTGCGGGCGGGAGGGAGACGTTCCCTCACGCACTCGGGAGGCCCTGGGTCACCGTCCGGCCCCACTACGGGGGTCTGCCACTCATGCTGGCTGGACGTGGCATTGGTGAACGGCGGGAAACCGCCGGGATAAGCGGAGTGCGGAGCTCTGCCCTTTGCCCGGAAGAACGGTCCCGGGGACAGAAATCGCCACGATGGAGCGTCGAAAGGCGTTTCCGCGGCCTCTGATGTCCGGCGATCCGGACAGCACGCTGCGGCACTGTACCCAAGTCGCGCCTTTCGGCGCTTCATCTCCCTCATTGCGAGGGAGACCCCTGGGACCGCCACGCACGCGCTTGAGGCGCGGGCAAGGACGGCGCGTGGCCGCCTCGCCTCACCGGCACACGGTCTTCATCACCATCGTCACGGGAGATCACATGCACCTCAGTCGCACGCTTCCGCGGTTCGCGTCGGCAAATTCCACCGTGCGGCAGCAGGTTTTAGCGGCCTTTCGTCTACTTCCCCCGTTACCGCGCGATGCGGTAACCTGCATGCGGGACTCTGCACACACGACATCCGTCGCGGCGCAGAATGGGCAGACAACAAGAAGAACGGTCTGCAATCCGAGGCAAGCGCTACGGCGCTCCCGCTGCATCGGATCGCACCGGCAGTTGAGGAATTGAAATGATCAAGAGCTTCGTCCGCGCCGTGAGCGCATTCGCCATCATCGCTGCCTGCGCCGGCAGCGCACAGGCGCAGAGCTGGCCGAACCGACCGATCCGCATGGTCGTGCCCTATACGCCGGGCGGCTACACTGACCTGATGGCCCGTCTCGTCTCGGAGAAGATGGCGATCGCGCTGGGCCAGCCGATCGTCATCGAGAACAAGCCCGGCGCCAATGCAGCGATCGGCACCGACGCCGTCGCCAAGGCGGCGCCCGACGGCTACACCTTCGGCACCGTGATCGCGGCCCATTCGGTGAACCCGACGCTCAATCCGAAGCTGCCCTATGATGCGATGAAGGACTTCACCTATGTCTCGCTGACATCGGTCGCGCCGCTGATCCTGATCGCGACGCCGTCATTGCCGGCCAAGGACATGAAGGAATTCATCGCGCTGGCCAAGGCGAAGCCCGGCTCGCTCAATTTCGCCTCGTCAGGCATCGGCTCGGCGGCGCATCTGACCATGGAAATGCTGAAGAGCCGCGAAGGCATCAATCTGCAGCACATTCCCTACAAGGGCACGTCCGGCGCGCTGCAGGATACGGTCGGCGGCCAGATCAATGTGATGTTCGACGTCATCGGCCCGCTGATGTCGCAGGTGAAGTCCGGCAATGCCAAGGCGCTCGCCGTGGCCGCCAAGGAGCGCGTACCGGCGGCCGGCGACGTGCCGACCATGGCGGAGGCCGGCGTGCCGGATTTCGTCTCCGGCACCTGGTCCGGCATCATCGCCCCCGCCGGCACCCCGAAGGACATCGTCGACCGCGTTGCGCTCGAAGCGAAAAAGGCGCTCACCGATCCCGACCTGAAGAAGAAGCTCGACGATCAGGGCATCGTCCCCATGGGCACCACCCCGGATGAATTCCGCGCCTTCGTCACCGACGAAATCGCGCGCTGGAAGAAGGTGATCACGGACGCCGGGATCAAGATGGAGCAGTAAGACTCCTGCATGCACGCGTCATTCCGGGGCGCGCTGATCTGCGAAGCAGACCGGCGCGAACCCGGAATGACAGAGCTGCGTCACCCTTCGCTGCGCGTTTTCAAAATCGCCAGATGCACGAAATGCAGCTTTCCCCTCACCGCCTGTGTGAGATGAAACGGATAGGCGTCGCTCATGCCCATCGAACGATTGAGTTCGTTCATGCTGTAGGACACAGCGTCCCACAACGAGAGCAAGGCCTCGAAATCGCGCTCCAGATAGGGATCGTCCAGCGTGTGACGCGAGCGCTCGTCCAGTGACAGCGGCAGCGACGATGCCGTATCCAGCGTCGAGACGATGTGCAGGAAATGCGCGAAGGTCTCGGCCCAGTCTTCCCACGGATGCGACGTCGCATATTCGCTGATGAAGGCGTCGCTATTCCACAAGCGATCGGCGCGATTGTGATAGGCCGCAAGTGCCTCGCCATAGTCGCGCGTTTCATCGCCGAAGATCATCCGGAACGGACCGATGAGCTGCGACTGGTCGACCAGCGCTTCCCAGTAGAAATGCCCGACCTCGTGGCGGAAATGGCCGAGCAATGTGCGATACGGCTCGCGAAACGCCGCGCGGCGCGCCTCGCGCTCGGCATCGTCCGCTTCCGAGAGATTCATCGTGATCAGCCCCGACAAATGCCCGGTCATGATCGGATGTCCGGCTGTCTCGTCCGAGAGAATGTCGAACGCGATATGCGCACCGCTCGAAACGGCAAGGGGCAGCCTGAGCCGCATCAGGTCGTAGGTCAGGCGCCGCTTGGCCTGCTCGACCCGCTTCCAGAGCGCGACATTGCGATCGGATGCCAGATTGGGGATCGTCCGCGTCAGACGGCAGGACGGACAGAACGGATCGCTCTCGTCCGTGGCCCAGTTGCACGCGATCAGATCGCGATTGGCACAGGCCATGGCCGACGCGACGCTGACGACATTGGACCGCGCGGTGTCGAAGATCAGCGCCTCGCCGCATTGCGCGCAATCGCTCTGCTCGAAGAACACGCGCGTCTGGCAATTGGGGCAGATCAATTGTTTCATGGATGAAGTCTAACCCGAAATGACCGCGATGGTTCAACGCGCTCGCAACATTCGCCGCCCGGCCGTGCCTGTTATGCGCGATGCCGGCATGCAGGAATTGTGCTTGAGCCATCGGCCCAAATCGCGCTTCAATCCCGGCGTGCAGAGGAACCAATAAAAATCAGACCGGGAGGCCATCATGAAGACGCTCGCAGGTGCCGTCTGCGCTCTGGCGCTATTTGCAGGGAGCGCGCAAGCGCAGACCGTCAAGGATTTCCTCGCGCAGGCCATGGTCAAGTGGACCGCCCCCTTCGAGCCGTTTCAATTGATCGACAACATCTATTACGTCGGCACCGATGGCATCGCGGTCTATCTCATCAAGACATCCGACGGCCTGATCCTGATGGATACGGGCGTCCCGCAATCGACCGGGATGATCAAGGAGCACATCGCAAAGCTCGGTTTCAAGGAAGCCGATATCAAGATCATCCTCAACAGCCATGCCCATTTCGATCACACCGGCGGTTTTGCGGAGATCAAGAAGGACACCGGCGCGCAGCTGATCGCAGGCTTACGGGACAAGCCATTGCTCGAGAGCGGCACCTATCCGGGCGATGAAAAGAACACCGATATCGGTTTCCCGCCGGTCAAGGTGGATCGCACCGTCACCGAAGGCGACAAGGTCACGCTCGGCGGCACCACGCTGACGGCGCATGCGACGCCCGGCCACTCGCCGGGCTGCACGAGCTGGGAGATGACCGTGAAGGACGGCAGCGAGAACCGTGAGGTCCTGTTCTTCTGCAGCGGCACCGTGGCGCTGAACCGGCTTGTCGGCAATCCAACCCATGCCGGCATCGTCGACGATTACCGGTCGACCTATGCCAAGGCCAAGGCCATGAAGATCGACGTGCTGCTTGGGCCACATCCGGAAGTCTATGGCATGCAGGCCAAGCGCGCAGAGATGAAGAACGGCGCGCCGAACCCGTTCGTCAAACCCGGCGAACTCGCCGCTTACGCCGCGACACTCGAACAGGATTTCGACAAGCAGCTTGCCAAACAAACCGCGGCGCTGCAGAGCGGCAAATAGCGCCGAGGTTTTTCCTCGCTAGGGCAATGCCAGCAGGCCTCCAGCAACAATCATGGTCGCCAGCGCCGACAGCGCCAGTGACCAGTGGATGCCGATCATGCTGCCGATGACGCCGACCGAGATCCCGCTGAAGGCGCGCAGCCCGAGGCTCGCCATATTGAACAGGCCGATGACGCGGCCCCGCTTGTCCAGAGGCGCGTCGAGTTGCACGAGGCTCTGCGCCATCGCGTTGAACGATAGTTCGAGGAAACCCGCCGCAAACAGGAACACCAGCGCGAGGGCGTAATGACCGGTCAGCGCGAAGATCGCCAGCGCGCCGCACCAGAGCAGCGCCAGCAAGATCGCCGTGCGCGGCTTTGGCGCCAGCAACTGCCTGCCCTCCAGCGCCAGGCCGGCAAGCAGGCCACCGGCTGCGTCGGCCGCCAGCAGCATGCTGTAGGACATGCCGGGATCGCCGTGGCCCAGATCATGGGCGAAGCCCGGCATCTGCGAACTATAGGCATTGCCGACAAAGAACGAGGCTGCGCCGGCCAGTGCGATCATGGAGACGATCACCGGCCGATGGCTGATATCGCGCATGGTCTGGACGATGTCGGCGAAGCCGCGCACGGCGCGCTGAGGCACGGGCGCGCCGGTGCGAAAGCGCGGACCATAGGGCGCGTTGATCAGCCACAGCACCAGCGGCAGATAGAAAATGGTGTTGAGCATGATGCCATAGGCCGGGCCCAGCGCGAGCAGGATCACGCCGCCGACCGCAGGCCCGACCATCACGCCGAGATAGCGCGCCATGGCGTTCAGACGCACCGCGCTTGGCAGGTCCGCCGGGCCGACGACATCGTAGAGCAGCATCTGGTTCGGCGTCTGCCAGAGCACGCCGGCACAGCCATGGATCACCAGCAGCACCATGGCTTGCCACATCTGCAGCGTGTCGGTGACGAAGAAATAGCCCCAGCCCAGTGAGGCGAGAATGAACAGCGCCATGCCGCACTGGATCACGCGCCGCGGGTCGAACCGCTCCGCCAGCGCGCCGGACGTGACCGAGAACAGCAGGAACGGCAGCCAGTGCGAGACGATGGCGAAGCCACCGAGCGCGGGCGACTGGAATTTCTGAAACACCACCCAATAGCTGATCACATGCTCGATATTGTCGGCCATCATGGCCAGCACATAGGTGATGAACTGGGCGCGAAAGCCCGGGTGATGGAGCGCCGCGAAGGATCGTTTGGTCGGCGGTGCACCGACGGTCTGCGCTGGAGTGTCGCTCATCGGGAGGGGAATCTTCGCAAGCCGGAGAATCCCGCCATCGGCAGCGACGGCGGTGCGGACTCGTTACATCCCATGTCTCCGCCGGGTGCAAGGCAGGCCTCCATCCCAGCATGCATCGCTGCCTTGCATGCAGATGCATTCAACCCTACCTGTCCCCGACAACCAACCCTGCCCCTTTTCCGGAGCCAGCCCCACATGACCGACGCCCCTTACGAGCCCGCCAAAGTCTGGACCTGGGACAAGGAAAACGGTGGCAAATTTGCCTCGACCAATCGGCCCATCGCCGGCCCCACCCATGAGAAGGAGCTGCCGGTCGGCAAGCATCCGTTCCAGCTCTATTCGCTGGCCACGCCGAACGGGCAGAAGGTCACAATCATGTTCGAGGAACTGCTCGCTGCCGGCCATACAGGAGCGGAATACGATGCCTGGCTGATCCGGATCGACGGCAACCAGTTCGGTTCGGGGTTCGTCGATGTGAACCCTAATTCCAAGATTCCAGCACTGATCGACCGTAGCGGCGACAAGCCGTTCCGCGTGTTCGAATCCGGCGCGATCCTGCTGCATCTCGCCGAGAAATTCGGCGCCTTCATCCCCAAGGATAAGGCCGGCCGCGCCGAGTGCCTGTCCTGGCTGTTCTGGCAGATGGGCAGCGCCCCCTTCCTCGGCGGCGGCTTCGGCCATTTCTATGCCTATGCACCGACCAAGATCGAATACGCCATCGATCGTTACGCCATGGAGACGAAACGTCAGCTCGACGTGCTGGACCGTCGCCTCGCCGATAACGATTATCTCGCCGGCAAGGATTATACGATCGCCGACATGGCGGTATTCCCCTGGTATGGCGGCCTCGCAGAGAGTGCGATCTATGGCGATGCCGGCACTTTCCTCGATGTGCAGAGCTACAAGAACCTGCAGCGCTGGACCAGGACCATCGCGACACGACCTGCCGTGAAGCGCGGTCGCATGGTCAATCGAACCTCGGGCGACCCGGCCGGCCAGTTGCGCGAACGCCATGACGCCAGCGACTTCGACACGAAGACTCAGGACAAGCTCGAAGCGAAGAATTGAGTCGAAGGTTCAATCGTTTGGGCTGAATCCTGTTGCTTGCACGATCCCTTTCCATCGTGTCGATTCCGATGCGAGCAGCTGCGCAAAGTTGTCCTTCGAGATCGAGTCAATCTCGACTGACAATTTTGCGAGCCCCGACGCTATCCCGCTTGTTTGCAGGGCACCCTGAATAGCCCCGTTCAGGCTTTCAACGATATCGCGGGGTGTCTTCGCCGGAACGAAGAAGCCAAACCATGTGACGTCCTTGAGCAAGGGATATCCGGCTTCCACCATCGTCGGCACATCGGGAAGAAACGGGCTGCGGGCTGGACCGGTGGTCGCCAGTGCGCGCAGTCCGCCAGATTGGATGAGACCCAAGGAACTGTCGATCGGCATGATGGCCGATGCGATCTCGCCCTTGAGGACATCCTGGATTGCCGCTCGGCCTTGATATGGGACGTGAAGAAACTCGAAGCCGGCTGCGCGCCCCAACGCAGCACCGATCAGGTGCATACTGGTTCCGACTCCTGGCGTGCCATAGGACGCATCCTTTGCGTTGGCACCGCACCATGAGACGAAATCGGCGAGCGTCCTTACCTCTCCCGGCACTCGCGGCCCTGTCGTCAAAACGCCAGCCAACGACGCAACAGTCGATACCGGGGCAAAATCCTGCGGCCCGTATCTCAGCGTCTTGTAGGTGTGAGGAAAGAGGGTGAGGAATCCGGTCGGGGCAAACAGAATGACCGATCCATCCGGAGCAGCGGCCTTGACGGCTTCCACGGCGACACGACCACTCGCCCCTGGTCGCGGTTCGACGACAATAGACGCTGCATAGGTCTTCATCTGGTCCGCAAGGAGCCTTACGACAGCGTCTGGCAATCCGGCCGTGAAGCCTGTCAGGACATGAGCCGTTTTCATACGCGGTTCGGCAATGACTTGCCGCATGGGGCCAGTAGCGGAAAACGCGACACCAGCCGCCGACATGATCAGGAAGTCACGACGCGTCCTCATAGCCGTCTCCGTGGTTCACCGCCATTCCGCAACGTGTTCCCGGCCGCAAGGGCCAGACATTCGACTTCCGATACGCATCAACCAAAGCGTGCATCACGCGGACATATCTGTCCAATTCTGATATTTGATCATTCGATAACCGATTTGGCAGGTTCGTATCATGCAGTGGGTCGATCGCATTGGACGCCGCCTGAAGCTGCGCGACCTCCATATTCTGCTCACGGTCGTAGAGCGCGGCAGCATGGCAAAGGCTGCAGCAGAGCTGGCGATCTCGCAGCCTGCCGTATCGAAGGCAATCACCGACCTGGAACACACCTTCGGTCTTCGTTTGCTCGACCGCAGTCGAGGCGGGATCGAGCCGACGGTGTACGGTCGCGCTCTGGTCGCGCGAGGCCGAGTGATCTTCGATGAGCTCAAACAAGGGGTCGATGAAATCGCATGTCTCGCCGATCCGTCTGTGGGCGCGTTGTATATCGGCAGTACTGAGAGTATTGCGGCCGGCCTCTTGCCGGCAGTCATCGAGCGCTTCTCACGCGAGCAGCCCCGAATTCATCTGGACGTCGCGCAAGCTGTCATCAGCAAGCTGCATTATCGTGAATTACGTGAGCGCAGCATCGATCTTATGCTGGGCCGCATTCCGACGCCATTCAAAGAGGCCGATCTAAAGGCGGAAGTCGTGTATGACGATCAGGTGGTCGTGGTGGCGGGCCGTCAAAGCAAATGGGCGCGAGTGCGCAAACTCAAGCTTGCCGATCTCACCGGCGAGCGTTGGATCCTGCCTCCCGCGGGTACCATGCACGGCTCACTGACCGCTGAGTTGTTCCGCGCAAGTAGCGCAGAGTTGCCACAAGCGCCCGTTACGACGCTCTCAATGCATCTGTGCTGCCGACTGGCAGCGAGCGCACAATTCGTGACGATGCTTCCCACATCGATTCTTCGCTTTGGCAGCCACGACCGGTTTCTCAAAGTCCTTCCAGTTCGGCTTCCCGCGCAGTCGCGGCCTGTCGCAATCGTGACGCTCAAAAGCCGCGCTCTCAGCCCGGCCGCAAAGCTCTTCATCGAGTGCGTTCGTCGAACCGCGACTGGATAGCAAGGATTCAACGACCTGACTCCAGCGATTTCCTTCGTCGGAAGCATGATCCTGTCCGAAAGCCCGGATCCACTTTTCGGGATCGTGCCCCATGTCGGCTTCGGGTCATTCGCGACCGGATTGTTCAAAAAGAAAGGTGGAATCGCCATTTTTGGCGATTCCACCTTTCGACCAAGTGCTGGCGCCCGAACGGGGCTTTCTGCTGTTGCGTGACGGACGACGCGCCTGCGCGCTCAGCCCTTCATGCACTTGTTGACCGATGAGGTCTTGGCGGCGCCGGCCAGTGGCTTGCCCTCGGCACTCTTGGCGTTGTCCTCGCAGCACTTCTTCATGAAGCTCTTCTTGGCAGCGCCCGCTAGCGGCTTGCCGTCGCCGCTGACGGCGTTGCAGGATTGCGCCATTGCGGGTGCAGCACTGAACAGGCTCAAGAGAACAAGGACAGACAGGCGTTTCATGGACCGACTCCCGGTTTGTTGGAGTCGCAGCCTAGCGCAACGGCCGGCTCTCGCAAGACCCGCTATGCATCACACATCACGGGCCTACCGCTTTAAACGCTATGTCGCGGCGCAGCGATCTTGCCGCGCACGGAGGCAACGCCCATCTCGAAACTGTCAGCGATACGGCGCGCACGAATCATGAAGGCCTCGGTGACCTCAGCCGGAAATATCTCGCGCGCGGTCTGTTCGAACAACAAGAGCCAGCGATCGAAATGTTCGCCCTTCAGCGGCAGCACGAGATGTGGACGCATCGGCCGGCCATTATAACGGCCGGTCTTCAGCATCATCGACGACCAGAAATCGCTGATCTGTGCGATGTGATGATCCCAGTCGGTCACTGCGCCGTTGAAGATCGGCCCGAGCAAATCATCCTCGCGGGCGCGGCCGTAAAAGGTCTGCACCAGAAGCGAGATATTTTCCTCATTCAGGGAGGGCTGGAAGCTCGTGAAGCCGATTTCAGAGGTCTGCGTCATGCGCCCTGATGTAGGCGACGGCGGCTGCCGCGGCAACCGCCTTTCCTTGCGGAATTGATCCAGCGCAAACTCAATTGCGACCACCCGCCGTCCGCGGCGGTTCCGTCGGATCCCCTTCCGAGCGGACACCATAAAACGCCTGCAGGAGCATCCCCCGAAACCATTTCTCGGGTGCGATGGAGCGGCACCCAAAATTCTTATAGAGCTTGCCGAACTCCTCGCAGAGATCGCCCAGCGTCACACTCGCCAACTCCCGGTTCTCTCCGGCTTTTTGCGATAGGATGACGCTGATGACCGGGACCCGAAACCACAAGGACACCTTCACTTGCCCGAAGCCCTCCTCTCCGCCCGCCCCGGCGAGTTTCCGACCTTTGAAACCTCGGATTTCGCGGGCGAAGGCTCTTTCTACTTCGATCTCGTGCGGCTGCAGGACCGCGACGACATCCCGCGCGGCTTCCTGCACCGGCACAACTACTACCATCTGCTCTGGATGACCCGGGCGAGCGGCACGCACACGCTCGACTTTGCGCATTTCGACGTGCGCGACCACTCGGTGTTCTTTCTTTCGCCGGGCCAGGTCCATGCCTGGAGCTCATCGATCAAGCCTCACGGCTACGTGCTGAACTTCAGCACCGACTTCTTCGCTCGGATGTTTCCGCGCGCCGACGATGTCGCGAAACTTCCATTCTTCCACCCTGCCCGCGGCAACAGCGTGCTCTATCTCACGCAGGCCCAGCATGACGGCATGCTGCCGCTGCTCGGCGAGATGGAACGCGAGGCACGCGATCGCCGGCCGGGATTCCCCGACGTGGTGCGGGCCTGCCTGCTGATCCTGCTCACGCGCCTGCGCCGCCTCTGTCCTGACAACGAGCCCGCCGGCGGCGTTGGTCCGCACCAGACGCTCGCGCGCCGTTTCGCGATGCTGGTGGAAACGCACTACCTGCACTTCGAAACCATCGGCCAATACGCCGAGGCGCTCTGCGTGAGCGAACGTCAGCTCAACGATGCGGTCAAGCGAACTGTGGCGCGCACAGCCAGCCAGGTGGTGCAGGAACGCGTGGTGCTCGAAGCCAAGCGCTGGCTCAGCAACACCGAAACGGGCATCGCCGAGATCGCGTTCCGCCTCAATATCGAGGATCCGGCCTACTTCGCGCGCTTCTTCAAGAAGCAGACCGGCCTCACGCCGGGCGACTTCCGGCGAAAGCATTGCCGTCCGCTGGACTGACACGCGAAAAAGTCCAACACAACGTCTGATCCGTCCTAGCGCCGCCGTCGCGCGGCTGCATAGAGTGTTCCGCATGAACGTCTGACCGGGCGTTGCCGTCGCCACTTGCGCGTTCGCATGCGCATGTCGGCACGGCATGACGCCCACCGCCACGACCGCCCGGCATCTGCGGAGCGCGCCGTCGGCAGGACACAAGAACCAGGGGCAGAAGAAATCAAATGTACAAAGCAATCATGCCGTTGCGGAGCCTCGTCTTGGCCGCAGCATTGGCCCTCACGTCTGTCAGCGCGATGGCCGATTACCCGGATCGTCCCTTGCGCGTCATCGTGCCGTTCGCCGCCGGTGGTGCCACCGACGTCATCGCGCGCACCGTGGCGCAAGCCATGTCGGTCCGGCTCGGCCAGTCGATCGTGGTGGAAAACAAGGCCGGCGCCAACGGCAATATCGGCGGCGCCGCCGCTGCGCGCTCGGAGCCCGATGGCTACACGCTGCTGATGGCCACGTCGAGCCACGCGATCAACGCATCGCTCTACCAGAAGCTCAGCTACAGCCTCACGCGCGATTTCGTGGCCTTGTCGAACCTGGCGTCGGTGCCCCTGCTGCTGGTGGTACACCCGTCGGTGCCGGTCAATTCGGTGAGCGAGCTCGCCGCTTACGCCAAGGCCAATGCCGAGCGCGTCAACTATGCGTCGGGCGGCGTTGGCACCGCGTCCCATCTGTCCGGCGAGCAATTCAGCACACTGGCAGGTGCGAAGATAACGCACGTCGCTTACAAGGGCGGCGCGCAGGCGCTCAACGATATGATCGGCGGCCAGGTGCAGATCATGTTCGCCAACCTACCCGAAGTTCTCTCGCTGGTGCAGAGCGGCAAGCTCAAGGCACTCGCGGTGACGGGCAGCACGCGCCACGCCGCCTTGCCTGACGTGCCCGCTTTCTCAGAAACGCCGTATCCCGGCATGAACTTACGCTCGTGGTTCGGCCTGTTCGTACCGGCCGGCACGCCCCCCGCTATCGTCGAGAAGCTTTCGCAGACCATCGTTCAGAGCGTGGCCGACCCCGCCGTCCAGGAGCGGCTAAAAGGGCTCGGCGCCGACCCTGTCGGCGACGATCAGGCGACATTCCAGAAATACGTGAACGACGAGGTGGCGCGCTGGGCCGTGCTTGTCGAGCAGTCCGGCGCCACCGCCGACTGACCCTGTTTCATTGGAGCATAATCTTATCCGAAAACCGCCGTCCACTTTTCGGGATCATGCTGTGATCCACCACCGCACGAGGAAACCCCATGCTGCTTGATGTTCGCACCTACACTTGCCGCCCCGGCACGATCAAGAAACACCTGGCGCTGTATGCCGAGCACGGCTACGAGATCCAGAGCCGCCATCTGGGCAAGCCGCTCGCCTACGCGCAAATTGAGACCGGCAACGTCAACAGCTACATGCACATCTGGGTCTATGACAGCGCAGCCGATCGCGAAGCCAAGCGCCAGGCGCTGCAGAAGGACCCGGCCTGGGCCGGCTACCTGAAGATCAGCGCCGAGGCCGCCTATCTCATCAGCCAGGACAACCAGCTGATGACGCCGGTCTCGTTCTTCAAGCCGTAGACCAACCTTCAGTCGCGGCCTCTGACTGCCGAACCTGTAATGCGCCGCATTCTTGATGCTTCGCATCCCTTCAGTTCATCAGGTGGCTGCCACGCCTGCGAGCCCGGCAGTCGCCGAGCCTGCCAGAGCATGATCCCGAAAAGTGGATACCGGTTTTCGGACAAGATCATGCGCTCATAGAGAAAATAGCTAGAGTCTGATCCACCGAAGATGGATCAGACTCTAGCGCAAACTCAGTTGCGATAGGACGGATCGACCCGGTCGAGCTTGCGCAGCAGTGCCGGCCAGGCGAGTTCGCCGCTGAGCCCCGGGACATTGTCGCGCGGTTTCATGCGGTCATAGGTATCCTGCAGGACCTTCTGTGGCGGCGTGATGAGCTTGGTGTTGCAGGATAGTGCCGCTACCTGCACCTGGCAGGCGCGTTCCATCCGGAACAGCACGTTGAAAGCGGCGGCGATGGTCTTGCCGACCACCAGCAGGCCGTGATTACGCAGCACCATCGCCTCGTGATGGCCGAGATGCGCAATCAGCCGTTCGCGCTCCTCGGGATTGTCGGCGATCCCTTCGAAGTCATGATAGGCGACATGAAGGAAGCGCATGCAGGTCTGCGCCACCGGCAGCAACCCGCATTCCATCGCCGACACGGCCATGCCGGCCACCGTATGGGTATGCGCGACGCAATCGACATCGTGACGCGCCATGTGGATGGCGCTGTGGATCACAAAGCCCGCGGCATTCACGGCGTAGTCGGACGCGTTGAACAGCGTGTTGCCGTCGAGGTCGATTTTCACGAGGCTCGACGCATCGATCTCTTCATAGAGCATCCCATAGGGATTGATCAGGAACTGGTCTTCCGTTCCCGGCACGCGGCAGGAGATGTGGTTGGCGATCATCTCGGTCATGCCATACATCGCGGTGAGGCGGTAGCAGGCGGCGAGATTGACGCGCGACTGCCATTCCTCGGGGCTGACCTGATCCTGCACCGAACGGACGACTTTCACGGCGGGTGAGCTGACGGCTGCATTCATTGATGTTCTCCCTTGATCTTGTTCACGCGGTCAGTCGACCGTGATGTTGGCTTCGCGAATGAGCTTGCCGAGACGGTCGCGCTCGCTCTTCACATGGGTTTCGAGTTCCGCCGGCGTCATCGGCCATGGCTGATTGCCGATCGGCTCCATCTTCTTTGCAAATTCCGGTGTCCTGACGATGCGGGTGATGGCAGCGCTGAGCCTGTCCAGAACAGGCTGCGGCGTACCCGCGGGCGCGAAGACCGCGAACCACGTCGCGCCGACGATGCTGGGAAAGCCAAGTTCCTTGAAGGTCGGCACATCAGGCAATTGCGGCAGGCGCTCCTCGGACAGGACCGCCAGCGCGCGGTACATGCCGGCCTTGTGGTTCGGCACCGTATTGGTCAGCGCCTCCACGTTGCTGTCGACGATGCCCGCGAGCATGTCGTTCATGGCCGGCGCAGCACCGCGATAGTGAACATGCTGCAGCTTCACGCCAAGCCCGCGGGCGACGATCTCGCCCATCAGATGCACGGTGCTGCCCGGCCCGTTGGTGGCGTTGTTGACCTTGCTCGGATGGGCAAGCGCATAGGCACGAAACGCCGCGACGTCAGCGGCCGGAAAGTCCTTCTTCACGACGAAGGCGAACGGCACCTTCACCACCATCGCAACAGGCGCGAAGTCCTCCAGCTTGTATTTGATGGAGGCCAGCAGATGCGGGTTTGTCGTGAAGGTCGTCGCGCTGGCGAATAGCAGCGTGTAACCATCCTTGTCGGCACCGGCCACGACTTGCGCACCGATGGACGTGCTGGCGCCGCCGCGATTCTCGATCACCACCTGTTTGCCGAGTGCGGTGCTGAGCTGTTCGGTGAGGATGCGCGCGACGATGTCGGTCGTTCCGCCGGGCGGAAATGGCACGACCATCGTGATGTTGCGATCGGGATATTGCTGCGCCTGCCCTGGTGCTCCGGCGAACAGCGATGCGGCAAGGGCCGCGGCGACGGCAGACCATCGTCCCTTCTTGTTGTTGCTCACGTTTTCTCCCTTTGCGCCGGTCCATTGGGCTTTCGCCTGGAACGGCATTTTCGGGAAAGGCTAAAACAAGAGCCCAGCCGATGCGACGACTAAATAAGCCGGGCAGCTATCGGATTACACGGGACGTGCAGTCGACGAAGGGGACGCTGCGCGCTATCTCCTGATAGTCCAACACCAAGAGAGTCCCGTGACCGCTCCGATGCCACCTACTTTCGCGCTCGATGCATCCTTCTTCAAGCTCCTCGCCGGGAGTTATCTCCGCACTGTCGGGAAGCCCCTGTTGGCGCCTGGGCAAGATGTAGCGTGGCTCTACAGCGACGCACCATTCGCAGTGCTCGCACATAACACCGACGCCGATCCGATGTTCGTCTATGCCAATCGCACCGCGCAATCTTGCTTCGAATACAGCTTCGACGAATTCGTCACCATCCCCTCGCGCCTGTCGGCAGAAGCGCCGAACCGCGACGAGCGCCAGCGCCTGCTGGATGCCGTCGCGCGCAACGGCTTCATCGACAATTATCGCGGGTTGCGGATCGCAAAATCCGGCCGGCGCTTCTGGATCGAAGGCGGCATCGTCTGGGAACTGAGAGACGAGAACGGCGAGCGACGCGGTCAGGCAGCGCTGTTCACGTCATGGACGGATCTGTGAGCGCGGCAACTAAGACGCCGCCAGCGCCTCACGCACCGGCCGGCGCAACTGTCCGTTGGCATCGGCAAGGCTTGCGAGATAGTCGGCGGCTTCGGTGATATCGGCGACGATCTCGCGCTCGGCGGCATCGGCGTCGCCTGCGACGATGGCCTTGAGCGCCGCCGTGTGGTGATCCCAGCCCTTCAGCAGCACGACATATTCGGGGATCACGAAAGACAACACCGGGCCGCAGCGCAGCCACATATTCTCTATGGTCTCCACAAGGATCGGAACGCCCGACATCGCATAGATCTCGAAGTGAAACTGGCGGTGATAGTCGAGATAGCTTTCGAGATTTTTTGCCGATATCAGCGACTGCATCGTCGCCAACAGTGACTTCAGACGTTCGAGTCCCGCCGCGTTGCGCCGGGTCGCGGCTTGCCGCGCCGCCTGCCCCTCCAGCGCACAGCGCACCACGGTCAGATCGGCGAGCTCGCGCGCCGTCAGACGCGGGACGATCGCCGCATTGCGCGGCCCCTGCTGCAACACGCCCTGTGCAACCAGCCGGGTGACTGCGTCGCGCACGGGCGTGATCGACGTGCCGAAGCTCTCCGCGAGGGCTCGGAGCGTCAGCACCGTGCCCGGCGCGAAACGGCCAGCCAGTAGCGCGTCCCGGAGCTGCGCATGCGCCAAGTCCCAGAGCGGTTCGCGTTCGATCCGTTTCAGTGCGGTCATTCTGTGCTCGCTACCTCACCCCATTGAGTCCCGCAAATTCATGTCCCGCAACCGCGGTGAATTGTTCCATTGACCCATCAAGATGTTTGTTATAACAAACACCAAAAATGGGAGGAAAACAATGTTTGTTCAACGCGTCAGCTTTGCCGCGCTCGGATTGGTATTGGGATGCTGGTCCCTGCCTGCTCACGCGCAATCCAACTTTCCGCAGAAAGACATCACGTTCATCGTGCCGTGGAATGCCGGCGGCTCCAACGACGTCGCCGCCCGTGCGCTGGACCCCATCCTGCGCGAGCACGGCATCAAGATCGTGATCGAGAATGTCGTCGGCGCAACAGGCGTCATCGGCATGAAGCGCGTCGCGAGCTCGGCGCCGGATGGCTACACCATCGGTATGGGAACCAGTTCGACGCTGGCGCTGATCGCCCAGAACAAGGCGAACGGACTGACCAACGGCAACTTCACCCACATCGCGCGCGTCTCGACCGATCCCCTGATGCTGCTTGTCCCCTCAACCGGCACGATCAAGGCCCTCCCCGACTACATCGCCAACATGAAGGCCAAACCGGGCAAGGTCACCATTGGCACGCCCGGCAACTACAACCTCAACCACATCTTCGCCTCCATGACCGCGCGCGCGGCCGGCGTCGATTATGTCAACGTCCCCTATACCGGCGGCTCGAAAGTCGTTGCCGATCTGATCGGACAACATGTCGACTCCGGCGTGCTCAAGCCGTCGGAAACGCTCGGCCAGATCCAGGACAACCTGCTCAAGCCCATCGGCATCTTCGCCAACGAGCGGCTTGAGATGTTTCCGGATGTCCCGACCTTCAAGGAAAAGGGCATCGACGTCTTCCCCTATGGCCCCGTCGTGCAAATGGCCTACGTGGTCGGCCCCGCGAACCTGCCTGACGATGTTCGTACCAAGCTGACCACTGCGTTCCGCGCCGCCATCCAGGACCCGCGCTTCAAGGAATTCGCCAAGAAGAACGTCTTCCTGGTCGACGACGTGACCGGCGACGCGCTCGCCAAGGAAGTTGACGGCGTCGCTGCCGCAATCGGCAAGGTCGCAGCGCAAACTTTCCCGAAAGAATAAACGCGACCGGCGTCCGCCGGCCGCACCTACCTGATTGATCTCGACGAGGACACCACATTGAATATCAAGAAAATCACCTGCCATGTCGTCGCCGCTCCCGTGCAGCGTCCGTTCACGTCGTCACGCGGCTGGCTCTACAAGACGCGCGGCACCTGCCTCGTCGAGATCGAAACCAGTGACGGCGTCGTCGGCTGGGGCGAATGCTACGGCCCTTCCGCCGTCGCCAAGGCCTTCATCGACACCCAGCTTGCGCCGCGCGTCATCGGCCGCGATCCGTTCGACGTCGAGGTGATCTGGGAAGACCTCTATAACCGCATCAAGGACTACGGCCCGAAAGGCATGTCGATCGCCGCCATCAGCGGCATCGACATCGCGCTGTGGGACATTATCGGCAAGTCCTGCAACAAGCCGGTGCACAAGCTGATCGGCGGTGCCTTCCGCACCGAAGTCGATTGCTACGCGACGGGTCTCTACTTCACCGACATGGAACGTCTTGTCGATGAAGCCGTGGAGGAAGCCGTCGGTTACAAGAAGGCCGGCTTCAAGGCGATCAAGATGAAGATCGGCCTCGGCTCCATCAAGCGCGACTATGAGCGCGTCAAGGCCGTGCGCGAGGCGATCGGCTCCGACATCAAGCTGATGGTCGATGCCAATCACTGCCTCACGGTGCCGGCAGCGATCAGGCTCGGCCGCAAGCTCGAAGAACTCGACATCGAATGGTTTGAGGAGCCGATCTCGCCGGAAGACATCGACGGTTATGTCGAAGTTACCCGCGCGCTCGACATGGCAGTTGCAGGTGGCGAGAACGAATTCACCCGCTGGGGCTTTCGCGATGCCATCGTGCGCAAGGCGATGGATATCGTGCAGCCGGACGTCTGCGCCGCCGGCGGCATTACCGAATGCAAGAAGATCGCAGCACTCGCCAGCACCCATGGCGTCGAATGCGTGCCCCATGCCTGGGGGTCGGCGGTGGGCCTCGCCGCCACGATCCACTTCCTCGCCTCGATCCCGAACCAGCCGCCCAGCCTGTTCCCGATGCCGCCGATGCTCGAATTCGAGCAGGAGGAAAACCCGTTCCGCGACCACCTCGCCAAAGAGCCTATCAACCAGGTCAATGGCGTGATTGCGGTACCGACCGGTGCCGGCCTCGGCATCGAGGTCGATCGCGCGGTCATCGACAAGTATCGCGTCGCGTGATGGCGAGGCCGCAGTCATGAAGTTCGTCACCTTCGTCGAGTCCGGCCTGACGCGCGCCGGCGTCCTGGTCGGCGACGCCACACTTTCGACCGACGTCGTTGTCGATCTGGCTCACCCGGCGATGCGGCCGGGCCTGAACGGCATCGCGCCGCAAATTCAGGCCTTTCTCGACGCAGGCCTCGGTAAGATCGTCAGTTGCATCACGGCGCACGGGCTGGCCGATGCCGCGCGGCTGACTGCGGACCGCGTGACACGGCTGGCGCCACTCCCCGCACCACGCCGCATTTTCGGGATCGCGCACAACTATCACGATGCGATTGCCGAGCGTGGCATCGCCGCGCCAACCGAGCCCGTGCTGTTCATGAAAGCGCCGCGAACGGTCATCGCCGCAGGCCGGTCGATCGTCCTTCCCGCAGGGATCGGCGGCGTCACCTATGAAGCCGAGCTCGCCGCCGTGATCGGCAAGCGCGCCGTGAATGTCTCGAAGGAACAGGCGCTCGAACATGTCGCCGCCTATGGCTGCTTCAACGACATCAGCGCCAGCGAAATGATCAAGGCCGACGGCCACTTCGATCGCGGCAAGAACATTTCGAGTTTTGGCCCGTTCGGACCGTTCCTCGCCTCATCCGATGAGATCGCCGATCCGCAGGCGCTGAAGGTCTCGCTCACTATCGATGGCAAGACGCTGCAACAGGGATCCACCAAAGACATGATCTTCGACGTCGCCGATCTCGTATCCTGGCTGTCGCATCGCGGTCCGCTTGAGCCCGGCGACGTCATCGCGACAGGAACGCCCGCCGGCGTGGCGGCGATGCACAAGCCGCCGGCGTGGCTGAAACCCGGGTCGACCGTGACCGCCAGCGTCGAACGACTTGGCCAGCTCGCCAATCCCATTACCGAAGGACCGGCTTTTGATGCCTGACATGCCCACAGTTCTGCTGACCAATCCGATGCATGCCGATGGCGAAGCGATCCTGTCGCCGCATGCGCGGCTGATCACGGCGCCCGATACCAGGCCGGACACGTTGCGCGCATGGGCGAAAGACGCCGATGGAATCATCGTGCGCGCAAAACTGCCTGACGATATCGTCGATCACGCGCCGCGCCTGAAGGGCATGGTCCGTCACGGCGTTGGTCTCGATTTCATCCCAGTCGATGCTGCCACCGCGCGCGGCGTTGCAGTGGCCAACCTGCCCGGCAGCAACACGTCCGCCGTTGCCGAATATGCGATGTCGGCACTGCTGCATCTGCGGCGCCCGATCCATCACATGAACGCACTGATGCGCAGCGACGGCTGGGGCGCTTCGCGCGCCACCGCCGAGAGCTTTACCGAGCTGAACGGCTCGACGCTCGGCATTCTCGGTGTTGGCACGATCGGTCGCCGTGTCGCGCAGATCGCCAGGCACGGTTTTGGCATGAATGTCGTCGGCACATCGCGGCGCAAGGGATCGTTGCCTGCAGACGTCGAGGAAGTCTCGCTGGATCAGTTGTTCGCGCGCAGCGATGCGCTGGTGATCTGCTGTTCACTGACCGATGAGACGCGCGGCCTCGTCAATGCCGCGCGCATCGGCCAGATGAAGCCCGAGGCGGTTCTGGTCAACGTGTCGCGCGGCGCCGTCGTCGAGAATGCACCGCTGATCGCCGCGCTCAGGGCCGGCAAACTCGGCGGCGCGGCGCTCGATGTGTTCGACATCCAGCCCCTGCCCGCGGACGACGCATTGTTAGACTGTCCCAATCTTTTGCTGACGCCGCATGCGGCGGCGATCACCGCGAGCAGCAGCCGCGGCATGGCCGTTGGCGCCGCCGAAGAAATGCTTCGCATCCTGCGCGGCGAACAGCCGCTCAATCTCGTCAATCCCGGTCACAAGGCAGCGTGAGGTGCCCATGAAGATTACTGCAATCAAAGCCGTTCCGATTTCCTACCGCGTCCCGCAGGGCCAGAACGTCCGCCTGGGCATCGGCCGCGCCGTCAAGCGCGACGCCGTGCTGGTGAAGGTCACGACCGACGAAGGCGTCACCGGCTGGGGCGAAGCGCATCACGGCCGCTGCCCCGGCGCCATCGCCAAGCTCATCGACACGACGATGGCCGAACTCGTCATCCGCATGGACGCGATGAATGTCGTCGGTGTGTGGCAGCGCGTCTATCAGATGCAACTGTCCAGCCACGGCATGGGCTATGCCGCGGCGATGGCGCTGAGTGGTCTCGACCTCGCGCTGTGGGACATCCGTGCCAAGGCGGCCGGCTGGCCGCTCTACAAACTGCTCGGCGGCGCATCGAAGCCGATCAAGGCCTATGCCGGCGGCATCTCGCTGGGCTGGCAGGCGCCGGAGTCACTCGCCGAGGAAGCGCAGGGTTACATCGCGAAAGGCTACCGCGCGGTGAAGCTGCGTGTCGGCGACAATCCGCGTGACGACGTCGCCCGCGCCACCGCCGTCCGCAAGGCTGTTGGCGATGCCATCGAAATCCTCGTGGACGCCAACACCGGCTACACGCTGGACGACGTGCGCCGCGTGATGCCGGCCTATGACGATCTGCAGATCGGCTGGCTCGAGGAGCCGTTCCCCGCACTCGACTATCGCTCCTATCAGGCCGCCGCCGCGATGGGCTCGACGCCGCTCGCAGCCGGCGAGAACCACTTCACGCGCTTCGAGTTCAACCGTCTGATCGAGGATCGCGCCGTGAGCTTCGTGCAGCCGGATCTGTCGAAGACCGGCGGCGTGACGGAATCAATGCGGATCGCCGGCATGACCCAGGCGTGGAAACTCTCGTTCAATCCGCATACATCTGCGACCGGCATCAACATGGCGGCAACCATCAACGTTCTCGCCTCGGTCGAGGACCCCGGCTAT
Organism: Tardiphaga sp.; assembly: GCF_041424195.1. Taxonomy (NCBI): domain Bacteria; kingdom Pseudomonadati; phylum Pseudomonadota; class Alphaproteobacteria; order Hyphomicrobiales; family Nitrobacteraceae; genus Tardiphaga; species Tardiphaga sp. The sequence continues at coordinate 69,420 of NZ_JBGMOE010000044.1, forward strand.
TTCGAAGGCGATGTCGCCAAGCACAACCCGTTCCGCGACGAGGTCGGCGGCATTCCTTACAAGCTCGATGCCAACGGTTGCGTCGCCCCCTCGGAGACCGCAGGCCTCGGCGTCGAGATCGACGAGGCCTTCATCAACGCCCATCCGCTGATCGAGGGTCCCTGCTATGTCTGATCCGCGACGGGTTGAAGTCGTACTGCGCGCCTCGCGTCTCGTTCACTTCGCCTGCCGCGCACTCATCCTCGTGCTGGCCGGAACAGCCTGCGCTCATGCGCAGGCGACCGCGCCAGCGGGCGAGACCTATCCTAGCAAGACGATCAAATACGTCGTCCCCTATCCGCCCGGCGGCTTCAACGACACGCTCGGGCGGATCTTCGCGCAGAAACTGCAGGATGCCTGGGGCGTCCCCGTCGTGGTCGAGAACCGGCCCGGCGGCGGCACGCTGATCGGCACAGAAGCGGTCGCCAAATCCGCGCCCGATGGCTACACGCTGCTCGGCGTCGCCTTCCCGTTCGGCTCCAATCCGAGCATCTACAAGAACCTGCCCTATGACACCGTGAAAGACTTCACGCCGCTGGTCTTTGCAGGACAAACACCGAACCTGCTCGTGGTCAAACCGTCGCTGCCGATCAATACGGTCAAGGAGCTGATCGACTACGCCAACAAGAATCCCGGCAAGGTCAGCTACGGCTCGACCGGCATCGGCTCGTCGAACCATTTGTCGATGGAACTGTTCAAGAGTCTCGCAGGCATCGACATCGTGCACGTTCCCTACAAGGGCAGCGCGCCGATGGTGAACGACATGCTCGGCGGCCATATCGATGTCGCCTTCGACAACACGCCAAATGTGTTGCCGCAAGTGAACGGCGGCAAGCTTCGCGCACTCGGCGTCAGCAGCAAGACGCGCTCGGCGTTGGCGCCCGACGTGCCCACGGTCTCCGATGCCGGCGTCGCCGGCTACGAGGTCAATGTCTGGTTCGGCGTCGTCGGTCCCGCGGGCATGCCCGCGGAAATCGTGCGCAAGCTCAACACCGAGATGAATGCGATCCTGAAACAGGACGACGTCAGGCGTCGCTTCATCGACCAGGGTGTCGAACCCGTTGGCGGCACACCCACGCAATTCGCGAACCAGATCAAGACGGAGATCCAGAAATGGGCCCGGGTCGTGAAGGATGCAGGCATCAAACCGGAATAGACGGCCCCGGTGATCCGCCACCGGTGTTGCCATTGACCACGTTTAAAATGCGCCGCTACGACCGACGCGTTTCGCCATGTTGCCGATCACGCTTTCGTCTATAGCGGCTTGCGCAATCACTCTGCCATTAAACCACCACATGACTTCAGCTATAGAAGATCATGACGGTTTTGCGACAACAACGACTCCAATGGCGATTGATCGCTCCGCTGCCGGGATTTGCAGCGTTGCTGCTGGCACCCGGCCTCGCCATCCACTGGGGGTTTCTGCCGTTCGAATATCGCATTCCCGCGCTGCTGCTGGTCTCCGTGCTGTGTATAGCGCTGTGCCTGCTGGCCGGCTTTTCTGTTGCGGAACTGGGCCTCAGCCGTCCCTCTGACATCAGCCACTGGTTGTTATGTGCCGCGATCACGACAGGCATTGCCGCGATCATGGTGGCGCAAACGCGGTTCCTCACCTTTGACCACAAGCCACCGGTCTGGCTCAGCTTCGCGCCGTTCTATGTACTGGTCTCGAGCCCTTGCCAGGAAGTCGTGTGCCGATCGATTCCGAAACTGATGACTGATCGGTTGCAGGTCCGGCCCTGGACCTATGTGATCTATTCCTCGGCGGTGTTCTCGCTGATCCACGTCGCCTATGGCGACAGCATCCTGATGCTCAACACGTTTCTGGTCGGCATCGTCTGGGGCGTTGCCTATCTGAGAATGCGGAACATCTGGCCGGTGATCCTGTCGCATGCCGCCATCGGTACGCTCGCGTTTTCACTCGGCCTCGCCTGAGGCTTTCCTCTTACAGCATGATCTCTCGACAAACGAACTCGTTTGTCGGCGAAAACCGGCATCCACTTTTCGGAATCATGCTCTACCGGTTATACCCGCCGCCGAAGCTGCTCTTGATCTGGTGCAGCAGCGTCAGCACCCAGCACAGCGCGAAGGCCCCTGCGAGTCCGTAGCCCGTGCGGCGATCAATCACCGACAGGCCGGTCCACAGCCAGATACGATAGAGCCAGAGGCCGGCAAGACCCACGCCGAGCAGGCAGACCAGCAGCTTGACGAAGCGCGCATTGGCCACGCCCACCGCGGCAAACAGGATGGTCAGCGGCACCAGAAACAACTGGCAGATGGCGATCAGGCTTTCATTCACAGGCGGCTCCAGGGAATCGCAAAACGCGTCTCAGCACCGGGAGCTTAGGCATCCAATTTGAAACAAATGGTTGCCGATGAACAAGCCGCGAGAGATCGTTCAGAAGCACATATTGGTGACGACGTTCCCGCGCTTGTCCTTGACCACATAGGGACACTTGATGCGTTCCAGCGCCTTCTTCGCATCATCGTCGCCGAGGGCTGCGGCTTTCTCATAATATGCCTTCGCGGCATCCTTATCCGACGCGCCACCGCGGCCGTTTTGCGCGAACGCGCCCATGCGCTCCAATGCGCCCGCATGGTTCTGCGCCGCAGCCTTTTCGAACAGGCCGCGCGCCGCAACGTCATCCTTCGCGCCGCCGATGCCTTCCGACAGCATCATGCCGAGTTGATACTGTGCCTCGGCATTGGCCTCCGCAGATTTCGCCAGCAACTGCCGCGCGCGCACCGGGTCTGATCCGGCGCCCGCGCCGCCGGATAGCGCTGCAAGATTGCTGACGCCGCGCGGATTGCCGGCCTCGGCTGCGCGCTCGAACAGCTTGCGCGCCTGCGCCTCGTCGCGCGCAACGCCGGTCCCGTTGCCATAGGCAACGCCGAGTTCGACCATGGCCGAGGTACTGCCCTTGTCCGCCGCCTTGCGCCACGCCGCGAGCGCCTCCGCAACCTGCGCATTGGCCGCGTAAGCGCGCCCAAGCTGGAACATCGCACGGCGCGAACCGCCGGATGCGGTCCGACAGAACTTGATGGCCGTGGCGATATCGGCTTTGGCGATCTCGGCCAAGCCCTTCACATCGGCAGGCTTGTCGGGATCGGCAGGATCGGCCGCGAGACGATCGCACAGAACCAGATCGGCGGACTGGGCCTGCACACGTGACGGCGCGGATAACACAGCCAGTCCGGCGGCGAGGCCGAGGAGACAGATACCGGACGTTTTGCGGGTTCGCTGTGCCATGGATATCGCCATCACCAGTGTCATATCGCTCTGACAGTAAGGACAGACACGCAGGCCATCAAGCCGCACTCGGATCGCAGGATGGGTAGAGCGTAGCGAAACCGATCTGTTTCATAGGTGAGAATGATGGGTTTCGCGAAGACGCTCGACCCATCCTACGATCTAAACAGCCTTGCGGATCAGTTTCAGCACGGCCTGCAACCGCAGGCTCCGCTTGCCGGCCAGCGCTGTAGCTTCCAGTTCGGCACCCGTCTCGTCGCAAGTGCCGGAAAAGCCGATACCGATTTCATGGCCGCCGAAGACCGGGTTCTCGCCTTTTGCCGGCGTGTGCTCCTGATTGAGCATCTCGCCCTTCCAGCGCCCGTCGGCCGAGGAATAGGCGCCGAGATAATAGAAGAACGCGTCGCCGCCGAGGATGCGGCCATCATGCAGCAACATCACGCCGTTGAGCCCGCCATCGATGCCGTCGAGCGTGCGCAGATGGATCGAATACAGTCCGTTGGCGATGCCACCCGCACCGATCGGTCCGGCCGGAGGCATCTCGCCGTCGTCGATCGTCGTCATGACGGACTGGAATTTCGCACCCGGCATTTGCGGCGACGAGCCCTGAAAACGATAGGTATCGCCATCGGGCCGGCCGATAACGCTGATAGTCGCCACGTCCTGACCGAGCAGCGAGGGATAGTTCGGATCGTTCATGTGGCGGCGGCTCTCGATCTCCGCCACGACCTCGTGCCCCCGGAGCTCATAGCTGCCGATATGGGCAAAGGCCGAATTGCCCCCGAGCATGCTGCCATGCTCGACAAACATCACGCTGCGACCGACCGCCTCATCAACCCGGTATTCGCATTTGTAGAAACCCGTCCGCAACCCGTCATTCCTCCGCAGCGCCTTTCGCATTCTAGCGGAAGATATGCAATGGAGGAAAGCGCACCGGGCCAGTTGGCTGCGATTTCCAACAGTCCTGAACACAAGGCGCGCAGTTCCTCTCCATGGAATGGATCGAAACCGCGCGAGCGTGGACTAACAGCCCCCGCCAGGCGTTACCTTATGCCTCCCCGCGTCACGAATGCGACGTCGCATGCGGGCGTGGCTCGGCTTCGTGCGATACAGGTGCCAGCGGCGCCGCCTGATCGACCGTCGCCTCGCCATGCTGGGTCAGCGGACGGTTGCCTGCCATGGCACGCAGCAGCACGTAGAACATCGGCGTGAAGAAGATGCCGAAGGCCGTGACGCCGATCATGCCGGCAAACACCGCGACACCCATGGCATGGCGCATTTCGGAGCCTGCGCCGGTCGACGTCACCAGTGGCACGACGCCCATGATGAAGGCCAGCGACGTCATCAGGATCGGTCGCAACCGCAATCGGCTGGCCTCAATCGCGGCCTGGATCGGCGTTCGCCCGGCGAATTCCAGCTCGCGGGCAAATTCCACGATCAGAATGGCGTTCTTCGCGGACAGGCCCACCAGGACGATCAAACCGATCTGGGTGAAGACGTTGTTGTCGCCTTTGGTGATCCAGACGCCGAACATCGCGGCCAGCAAGCCCATCGGCACGATCATGATGATCGACAATGGCAGCGTCAGGCTTTCGTATTGCGCGGCGAGCACCAGGAACACCAACAGCATCGCCACCGGGAACACGATCAGCGACGAATTGCCGGCGATGATTTCCTGATAGGTCAGTTCGGTCCATTCGAAGTCGATGCCCTTGGGCAACGTCTCCTTGGCGACACGCGCCACGGCGTCCTGCGCCTGGCCGGTGGAATAGCCGGGCGCCGCACCGCCATTGATATCGGCTGACAGGAAACCGTTGTAGCGCATGGCGCGCTCCGGCCCTGCACTTTCCTTGACGCGCAGCAGCGTCGAGAGCGGGATCATCTCGTTGCTGTCGGAGCGAACTTTCAACTGGCCAATATCGTCGGCCCGCGCCCGGAATTTGGCGTCAGCCTGGACGCGCACGGAATAGGTACGACCGAATTTATTGAAGTCGTTCACATAGAGCGAGCCGAGATAGATCTGCATCGTGTCAAACACCGAGGTGACGGGCACGTTGAGCTGTCGCGCCTTGGTGCGATCGACATCCGCATAGAGCTGCGGCACATTGATCTGATAGCTCGAGAACAGGCCAGCCAGCTCCTTTTGCTGCATCGCCTTGCCGATGAAAGCCTTGGTGGCGTCGTTCAGCGCCTCATAGCCGAGACCGGCGCGATCCTCGATCTGCAGCTTGAAGCCGCCGATCGTGCCAAGACCCGACACCGGCGGCGGCGGGAACATGGCGATGAAGGCGTCCTGAATGCCGGCAAATTTCTTGTTGAGCGACAACGCAATGGCATTTCCGCTCAGGTTTGGATCCTTGCGTTTATCAAACGCATCCAAGCCGATGAAAACGATGCCCGAATTCGACGAGTTTGTGAATCCGTTGATCGACAGACCCGGGAACTGGATCGAATTCTCGACGCCGGGCTCCTTTTGCGCGATCTCGCCCATGCGACGGATCACCTCTTCGGTACGATCCAGCGTGGCACCGTCGGGGAGTTGCGCAAAGCCGACCAGATACTGCTTGTCCTGCCCGGGCACGAAACCGCCCGGGACTGCGTGGAACAGATAACCGGTGACGCCGATCAGCAGAACGTAGATTCCCATCACCGCCGCGCGGCGCGAGACCACGCGTTTCACGCCTCCGCTATAGGCGTCGGAGCTTCTGGCAAAGAAGCGGTTAAAGCGGACGAAAAACCAGCCGAGCGTCTTGTCCATGAAGCGCGTCAGCGCATCCTTCGGCGCGTCATGGCCCTTTAGCAGCAGCGCGGCGAGCGCCGGCGACAGCGTCAGCGAATTGAAAGCCGAGATCACCGTGGAGATCGCCACCGTCAGTGCGAACTGCTTGTAGAACTGGCCGGTCAAACCGGTGATGAAGGCGAGCGGCACGAACACGGCGACCAGCACAAGCGCGATCGCGATGATCGGGCCAGTCACTTCGCGCATGGCCTGATAGGCCGCGCTCTTGGGATCGAGGCCGCGCTCGATATTGCGCTCGACGTTTTCCACCACGACGATGGCGTCGTCGACGACGATGCCGATGGCCAGCACGAGGCCGAACAGCGTCAGCGCATTCACCGAGAAGCCGAACACGTGCATCACGGCGAAAGTACCGACGACCGAGACCGGCACAGCGATCAACGGAATGATTGACGCGCGCCATGTCTGCAGGAACAGAATGACGACGAGCACCACCAAGGCGATGGCTTCCAGCAGCGTGTGGATCACCGCCTCGATCGAGGCGCGGACGAATTGCGTGGGATCGTAGACGATGTCGTAGGTGACACCGTCCGGCATATTCTCCTTCAGCTCCTTCATGGTCTTGCGGACATTGTCGGAGATCTGGATCGCGTTGGAACCCGGCGACTGGAAGATCGGTACAGCCACCGCCGACTTGTTGTTCAGCAGCGAGCGCAGTGCATAGTCGGCAGCGCCGAGCTCGATGCGCGCGATGTCGCGCAGCCGCACCACTTCGCCGTTGTCGCCGTTCTTGACGATGATCTCGCCGAATTCCTCTTCGGTCTGCAGGCGCCCCTGTGCATTGATGGAGAGCTGTAGATCAAGGCCCGGCTCATTGGGCGAACCGCCCACCTGCCCCGCTGCTGCCTGCACGTTCTGCGCGCGGATTTCGCGCACGACATCGCCCGGCGACAGGCCGCGCTCGGCGACCTTCTGCGGATCGAGCCAGACGCGCATGGAGTAATCGCCCGAGCCGAACAGCTGCACCTGACCGACGCCTTCAATGCGCGCGAGGCGATCCTTGACGTTGAGCACGGCGTAATTGCGCAGATAGGTCATGTCATAGCGGTCGTTCGGCGACAGCAAATGCACGACCATGGTCAGGTCAGGCGCGCTCTTGATGGTGGTCACGCCAAGCGCACGCACTTCCGCAGGGAGGCGCGGCTCGGCCTGCGAAACCCGGTTCTGCACCAGCTGCTGCGCCTTGTCGGGATCGGTGCCGAGGCGGAAGGTGACGTTCAGAGTCATCCTGCCGTCGGTGGTCGCCTGGCTGCTCATATAGAGCATGTTCTCGACGCCGTTGATCTGCTCTTCGATCGGCGTCGAAACCGTTTCCGCAATCACCTTTGGATTGGCGCCGGGATAATTCGCAGTCACCACCACGGTCGGCGGCGCGACTTCCGGATATTCGGAGATCGGCAGCACCGGCATCGACAGCAGACCGGCGAGGAAGATCACCGTCGACAGCACCCCCGCAAAGATCGGTCGATCAATGAAAAACTTGGAGAAATTCATGGCTTGTCTCGTCAATACAGGATTTCGCGATAGTGCTGTCTCCCCGTTCTGTGCGAAGCGAAGCTTCGCTAGGGGAGACGATAGTGCGGACGCAATTGGCGTCGGATGAGGGGGCGCCGCCACAGACTCGCAGAAAGTGAAGAGTCCCCCTCACCCGCCGGCTTCGCCGGACGAACTCTCCCCGCTGGCGAAGCTCTGCTTCGTGCAGCGGTGAGAGATTAGTAGGAGCCGTTAGTTCTGCGCGACAGCCTTGCTCAGGGCGAGAGACGCCGCGTTCATCGCCACCATCTCGGGCTTGATGGTCACGCCGGGCCGCACGCGCTGCAATCCATTGACGACGATCCGCTCGCCGGCTTTCAGGCCGTTGAGGATCACGCGCATGCCATCGACCGACGGCCCCAGGATTACTTCGCGATATTGCGCCTTGTCCTTCGCATCGACCACCATGACGAACTTCTTGTTCTGGTCGGTGCCGACCGCACGCTCGCTGATCAGCAGCGTTTGCTCGGCCTTTGGCTGGCCCATGGTGAGCCGCGCGAACTGGCCGGGCATCAACCGGCCGTCGGCATTGTCGAACATGGCGCGCACCCGCACCGTGCCGCTGCGCGGATCGACCTGATTGTCGATGAACTGCATGCGGCCCTTCAGCGGTACGCTGTCGGTGACGGTCGTCATGTGAACCGGAATCCGGTCGATTTCGCCCGGCGTCTTTTCATCGGCCAGCGTCTTCAATGCGCGCGACACCACCTGTTCGTCGGCATTGAAGCTTGCATAGATCGGATTGACCGAGACCAACGTTGTCAGCAGCGGAGCAGACGGGCCGGCCGAAATCAGGTTGCCGACGGTGATCTCCACCTTGCCGACCCGGCCCGCGACCGGCGCGCGCACTTCGGTGTAGCTGAGATTGAGCTCGGCGGTCTTGAGCGCGGCTTCTGCAGCCTTGAGGTTAGCTTCCGCCTCACGATACGCATTGATACGATTGTCGAGGTCGCGCTGGGTGATGCTGGAGCTGGTCAGTTGCTGACCGCGGTCGAAATCGGCCTTGGTGAGGATCAGGCGCGCTCGCGACGCGGACACCTGCCCTTGGGCGCGATCGACGTCGGCGGCGTAGAGCGCCGGATCGATCAGCACGAGAAGGTCGTCCTTCTTGACCAGCGCGCCTTCGCGAAAGTGGATCTCCTGAACAGCGCCGGCGACGCGGGACCTGATTTCCACCCGCTCGATCGCCTCAAGGCGGCCCGAAAACTCGTCCGACGGCGCCGTCGCCTTGGCTTCGACAACGGCGACCGAGGCCTGGACGGCGGCGGGAGCAACCGCGCCGGACTCGGCTTGAGCTGCCACGCTGGAGAGATTCATCAGCGCCGCACCGCCACCGACGGCGACCGCGACCAGCGCGATTCCGGCGCCTAGGGCGATCCTGCGAGGGAGATTAGTTGCCATTGTGAACCCCATTTAATCTGTAAGGGCTTGTAAAGCCCTGTCATTTCAGTAGCTAAAAGGTGCATCCCGCGTCTGGCCGGTTCCCGCCGGCATTTCGCTGCAACGCACACATTCGTAACGTCCGGTATAGATGGACTATCGACATCCACTGTCAAGAGACTTATCTACTGAACGGTAGAAAACTTTGGAGAGCCCGTCGTGGCACTGGGACGTCCTCGTGAATTCGATACCGACACAGCCCTCGACCTCGCGCTGCACGTGTTCTGGCGCAAGGGTTACGAAGGCGCGTCGATGACCGACCTCACCGAAGCCATGGGCATCACCAAGCCCAGTCTCTATGCCGCGTTCGGCAACAAGGAAGATCTGTTCCGCAAGGCGCTGGATCGCTACGTCGATGGCCCCGGCGGTTATTTCCGCACCGGCCTGGAGAAGCCCACGGCCCGCGAAGCGGTCCAGCATATCCTGTACGAGTCCGTCGAAGCGGTGACCGATCCCAAGAATCCCGGCTGTCTCGCGGTCCAGGGCGCGCTCTGCTGCGGTGACGCCGCGGAGACGATCAAGCAGGAACTGACGGCGCGCCGCTCGAAGAGCGAGGACGATCTGCGCATTCGCTTCACACGCGCCATCGCCGAAGGCGATCTGCCAGCCGATGCGGATGCCGGCGATCTCGCGCGCTACGTGTCGGCCATCCTGCAGGGCATGGCCGTGCAAGCCGCAGGCGGCGCACCGCGCGAGCAATTGCGAAAACTCGCCGACATGGCCATGCGCAGCTGGCCTCCGATCTAGGCCGTCCTCCCGCATTCGCGCCGAGATCGCCCAGTCAGCGTATTTTCGGCTGACAGCCGTTCCATCGAATCGCCTCTCGACAGTTTGATGACCGAGACGCGCAATGCTGCCTCCCCCGCAAGGCGGTCGCCAAATCGCTGAGGTCGTGACACATCTCCTGATATTGCATCGCAATATTTCCGCTCAGGAGAATACCCATCCGACTTTCCCTTCCTATTCTCGCGCTGGCTGCGGCTTCCTTCGGCATCGGCACGACTGAATTCGTCATCATGGGCCTGCTGCCGGACGTCGCGCGCAGCCTGTCCGTGACCATTCCGCAGGCCGGCTATCTCGTCTCGGGTTACGCCATGGGCGTCGTGATCGGCGCACCGATCGTGGCGATGGCGACCGCGGGCATCCCGCGCAAGACGGCTCTCCTCGCGCTGATGACATTGTTCACCATCGGCAATCTCGGCTGCGCCCTTGCGCCGGATTACTGGCTGCTGATGCTGGCGCGTGTGGTCACGGCTTTCGCCCATGGCGCCTTCTTCGGAATTGGCGCCGTCGTTGCCAGCAATCTGGTGCCACGTGAGCAGCGCACGCAAGCAGTGTCATTGATGTTCGCGGGCCTGACGCTGGCCACTGTGCTGGGCGTTCCGTTCGGCACAGCCCTCGGACAGGCCGCAGGCTGGCGCGCGGCGTTCTGGGCCGTGGTGGCGATCGGCATCATCGCGTTCCTCGCAATCACGCGTTTCGTTCCATCGGGCATGCCGGGCACACGCGGCGGACTGGCGAAAGAGTTTCGCGCGCTCGGCCGCTGGCCGGTGCTGCTGCCGATGCTCATTTCGACCATCGCGTCGGTCAGCATGTTCAGCCTCTTCACCTACATCACACCGCTGCTCGAAGAGGTCACCGGGCTCACGCCGCATGGCGTCACGGGGGCATTGCTGGCGATCGGCGTCGGTCTCACCATCGGCAATCTGATCGGCGGTCGCCTAGCGGACCGCAACCTGCTCTCGACCATCATCGGCGCCTTCATTTGCCTCGTCGTCGTGCTCGGCGCACTTGCGCTTGTGGTGCACATGGCGCTCCCGACGCTGGTGCTGCTGATCCTGTGGGGCGGCATCGCCTTCGCGCTGGTCTCGCCGCTGCAGATCTGGGTGGTCGATGCGGCCACGGATGCGCCGAACCTGGCCTCGACCCTGAACCAGGGCGCATTCAATCTCGGCAACGCCACCGGCGCATGGATCGGCGGCGTCGCTCTCAATGCCGGCATGCATTATGCGCAGCTGCCGCTGCTCGCAGCGCTCGTCGCCATGGTCGGGCTTGGGCTCACGCTGAGCAGTCTCATTGACCGCCGGATCTTGCCGGCGCAGATCAGTCCGGCAGAATAGAGCATGATCTCGAAAAGTGGATGCCGGTTTTCGGATAAGATCATGCTCCGGCAGAGATAAATGCCGCGACCGCATAGGCATTTTTCGCATTTTCAAGGAATCGATTTTGGCCCTCAGGCGCGACAGTTTCGCCTTCACCGCCTTTCTGGGCACATTGACCGCACTGCCACCGCTATCCATCGACATGGGATTGCCGGGCCTTCCGGCGATCGAGGCGAGTTTCGCTGACGCCGCGGGACGTGGGCCGCTGACGCTCAGCCTGTTCCTGGCGGGCTTTGCGATCTCACCTCTGATTTGCGGTCCCTTGGCTGACCGCTTCGGGCGTCGCGCAACCCTGCTGGATGGGCTGCTGCTGTTCTCGATCGCGGCCGGTGCCTGCGCGCTCGCGCCGTCCTTCACCGTGCTGCTTGCGTTTCGATTGCTGCAGGGCCTCGCCGCGGGCGCCTGTGCCATCCTGCCGATTGCCATCGTTCGTGATCTCTTCCAGCACGCCGTCGCACGGCAGAAATTATCGCAGATCGCCGCGGTGCTCGGCATCGCACCGATGATGGCGCCGGTGCTGGGCGGCTGGGTCATGGCGGTGAGCGACTGGCGGAGCATCTATGCCGTGCAGGCTGCCATCGGCTTGGCCCTCCTCATCGTCGGCGGCTTCGGTCTTGCGGAATCTCAGCCGGTGGAGAACCGCCGCTCCCTCAATCCGCGGCAGCTCGCCGAGAGCTATCGCTTCGTTCTCGGCGACCGCGGCTTTGTCGGTTATGCCCTGCTCTATGCCTGCGCTTTCGCCTGCATGTTCGCTTTCATCTCGGGCGCGCCGTCGGTTTTGATCGGCAGCCTTGGCCTGTCGACGACCAGCTTCTCGCTGCTGTTCGGTCTGACCTCCTGCGGCGTGCTGGTGGCATCGCTGATATCAGGGCAACTCAGCCGTCGTCACGTCGCCTCGCGCAAGATCATCGCCTTTGGCCTGCTGGTGATGATCGCGAGCGCCGTTGCAGCACTCGCTCTGGTGCCTGCGGGCGCGGTGACAGTGTTGTCGCTGACGCCGCTGATGGCGCTCACGATCTTTGCCTTCGGCCTGCTCGCGCCGAGCACCAACCACGAAGCCTTGCAGAACCTGCCGCATGTCGCAGGTGCGGCAGCCGGCGTGATGCGATGTACGCAGATGGTCATGGGCGCTTTCGCCAGCGCCATGATCGCCGTTTTCGAGCCTTTCGGACAGCCGGCGCTGGTCATGACCGGATTGATGGCCGGTATGGCGCTCGCCGCCGGCGCGATCTATCTGTGGCTATTGCCCAAGGCCAGTTCCGGGCAGGATCATCGCGCGTAACAGGAGTTGCCCATGAACGGAAAGATCGTCGTCATCACCGGAGCGTCCGGTGCGCTGGGTCAGGTCGTGCTCGAACGCGCCGTCGCAGGCGGAGCAACGGTGGCCGCCATCGACCATTCCGCCAAGACGCCAGCATCAACGCCAGATCGTTTGCAGATCGGCGGCGTCGACCTCTCCGATGCCGCGCAAGCCGACGCAGCCATCGCGGCGGTGATCAAGCAGTTCGGCAAGATCGATGTGCTGATCAATATCGCCGGCGCGTTCGCTTTCGAGAATGTTGCCAACGGCAGCAACAAGAGCTGGGAGACGATGCATCGGCTCAACCTGCTCACCGCCCTCAATGCGTCGCGCGCGGCAATCCCGCATCTGACGTCGTCGAAGGCCGGACGGATCATCAATATCGGTGCGATGGGTGCGCTGCAGGCCGGTGCCGGCATGGGGCCTTACGCCGCCTCGAAGGCTGGCGTGCATCGGCTGACGGAAACGCTCGCCGCCGAGCTGAAGGGCAAGGTCACGGTCAATGCCGTATTGCCTTCGACCATCGATACGCCGGCAAACCGGCGCGACATGGCTACTGCAGATTTTTCGAAATGGGTCACGCCGGATGAACTCGCCAGCGTGATCCTGTTTTTGGCCAGCGATGCGGCGAGTGCGTTGACCGGCGCGCTGCTGCCGGTAAGCGGACGGGTTTAGCCACTATTTGTCCCACGCTCCGCCCTCATCCTGAGGAGCGGCCGCTTGGCCGCGTCTCGAAGGATGATTGCATATCACCAACTCATGGTTCGAGACGCGCGCTAAAGTAGCGCGCTCCTCACCATGAGGTCGGAGCCCAGACTACCCGGCGTTGCCCCAGATCTTTTTCTTCTTGCCGAAAGCCGGCTTGGCAGCTGGCGCACCGCCATCCCGCTTGGCCTTGGCGACGTAAGGCGGCTTGTCCGCGCGTGGTTTCTTTTCGAACTTCGGCTTGCCTTCGTAACGCGTGTCTTCGCTGCGCGGCTTTGCATAAGCCGGCTTGTCGGCGCGCAGCGGATCGTATTTCGGCTTGCCTTCATACTTCGGCTTGTCGTCGAAACGCGGTTTGCCCTCGTAGCGCGGCTTGTCACCCTGATAAGGCTTGTCGCTCTTCGGCTTGTCCTTCCAGGACTTCTCCTTATAGGCACCCTTGTCCTTGAAGTCCGGACGGTCGCCATCGGATCTGAAGCTCGGCTTGCGCGGGCGCTTGTTGGAATAGTCGCGATCTTCCGGCGCCGTGCGGCTCGATGCGACCGCGCCTTCCGGACCGTTCGCCAGCGGCTCGATGTGGATATTGTCTTCCTTGTCCGGACGCTTGATCATGGTAGCGAACTTCTCGGCCGCGGCTGCCGAAATCTCGAATTCCGAATTGCCGTCATAGATCTTGATCGCGCCGATATCCGCCTTCTCGATGCCGCCGCGACGGCAGATCATCGGCAGCAGCCAGCGCGCTTCGGCATTCTTCTGCCGGCCGATGGCGACGCGGAACCACTTGGCGCCCTCGCCCATCGGTTCGCTCTTCTTCGGGGTCTTGCGGACCGGCGCACCTTCCTCGTCCCGGCGACGGCTGCCTGGGCGATCCTCGCGACCGCGGAACGTGCCGGGATCCTGCACATCTTCAGGCGACGGCAGACGCGAACGATACAGCCGCGCCAGCGCCGCTGCGATCTCCTCGGCCGAACGCTCGGCCAGCATCGCGCGTGCCAGCGTCAGATCGTCTTCGGTGGACTCTTCGGTGAACAGCGTGTCCTGCAGCATGCGCTGTTGATCGAGCACCCGGATTTCCTCGACGGTCGGAGCCGATCCCCAGACTGCATCGGTGCCGGCGAGATTGAGCAGCATCTCGGCGCGGCGACGGCGCGACGGCGGCACCAAGAGAACGCTGACGCCCTTGCGGCCAGCGCGGCCGGTACGGCCCGAGCGATGCTGCATCACTTCCGGATCGTTCGGCAGATCGGAGTGAATGACGAGACCGAGATTGGGAAGATCGATGCCGCGCGCAGCCACGTCGGTAGCGACGCAGACACGCGCGCGACCGTCACGCAGCGCCTGCAGCGCATGGGTGCGCTCGTTCTGGGACAGTTCGCCCGAGAGTGCGACAACCGAGAAGCCGCGCTCCAGCAGCACCGTCTGCAGATGGTTCACCGCATTACGCGTGTTGCAGAACACAATGCTGCTCGGCGATTCAAAATAGCGGAGCACGTTGACGACGGCATGTTCGACATCGTTCGGCGAAATCCGGATCGCGCGATATTCGATGTCGGAGTGGCCACCTTCGGTGCCAGCGACTTCGACGCGGAAGGCCTGCTGCTGATATTGCTTGGCCAGATTGGCAATGCCGCGCGGCAGCGTTGCCGAGAACAGCAGCGTGCGACGGGTTGCAGGCGTCGTCTTGAGGATGAACTCCATGTCCTCACGAAAGCCCATGTCGAGCATTTCGTCGGCTTCATCGAGCACCACGGCCTTCAGTTCGGAGACGTCGAGACGGTTGCGACGCAGATGGTCACAGAGGCGGCCAGGCGTACCGACAACGATATGCGCACCTGCCGCCAGTTCGCGCTGCTCCTTGCGCGGATCCATACCGCCCACACAGGAAACGACACGTGCGCCGGCATATTGATAGAGCCAGGTCAGTTCGCCATGCACCTGCAGCGCAAGCTCGCGCGTCGGCGCGACGATCAGCGCCAGCGGCGATCCAGCCTTCGGCAGCTTCTCCGCGCCTTCGAGCAGATTGTCGGCGATCGCCAGACCGTAGGCGACCGTCTTGCCGGAACCTGTCTGCGCCGACACGAGAAGATCGCGGCCAACAGCATCGTCAGCAAGGACGGCGGCCTGGACGGGGGTGGATTCATTGTAGTTGCGCTCAGCCAACGCGCGGGCGAGCGACGGACCAGTCGAAAGAAATGACACAGATATAAACCTTGGTTGCAGCGGACCGCGTCGCGGTCGGACTCATTGGGATCCACGGGATCAATACTTGGGACCAAACGGAAACGAATCTGCCGCCCTTCAGTTGGCGGTCACGTCGGGTCCAGGAGTCCGGTGCGTATCGGGATCGAAGGAGCTTTACGCTGCTTCGCAGCAAAAGGCCAATCATTGCTGCCATGTGCCGGAAAAATCGGGCGATTCGAGGTTAAGCCTCACAGAATTGCGCCAGCACCGGTATTTTGTCGCTCATATTTCACTGTGAGGCTTCGTGGTGCCCTCTTCGGTCTTCAGACCCTCCTGCTTGAAAGGCACCAGGAGCCACAATGTGAGGAACGTGAACAGCGAGATGACGACCGCTACATCGTAAGCACCGAGGCCGACCGCTGCACCGGTCGCGCCGGTGGCCCATAGACTGGCCGCTGTGGCGGTACCGCGCACCGAACCGTTATCCTTCAGAATGGCGCCGCCGCCGATAAAACCCATGCCGGTCATCAGGCCTTCGATGATGCGCGCCGTGCCTTCGGGATGACCATTCAGAACGCCTTCGGTGGCCTGAACAATGCCGCAGGTGGCGAGCGCCACCAGCGGAAAGGTGCGCAGCCCGGCGCTGCGCTCGGCACGCTCGCGATTCCAGCCGATAGGTAGCGCCAGCACATAGGCGATCGACATCGCGGTCAGATGCGGCAACAGATGAAAGCTGTCCGATATTTCCAGAAGGGTCTTCACCGAGGTCTCCGATCGCTCAAAGGGATTGGGCGCCTCGGGTGTCGCCGCGGGCCAACCCGGATAAACTCGGCCGGTGAGTCGCGGTTGCAGCGGCGCATCGTCTCATGAACCTCGACTCGGAAGTTCGATTTTGGAAACCTCGCTCTACCTTCCGGTGAAACGCTTCCTCGAAGGCCTTGGCTTTACCGTCAAAGGCGAGATATCAGGCTGCGATCTTGTGGCGCTGAATGGCGACGATCCGCCGCTCGTTGTGATCGGCGAGCTCAAGCTCAGCTTTAATCTCGAGCTGATCCTGCAGGCTGTCGACCGCGCCGGCGCCTGCGACGAAGTCTGGGTTGCGGCCAAACTCTCCATCCGCGGCAAGGGCCGCGAAAGCGATGCGCGCTACCGCAACCTGTGCCGCAGACTCGGTTTCGGCATGCTGGGAATTACCGAAGCCGGCGGCGTCGAAGTTCTGGTCGCGCCTGCCACCGTCGCACCACGACGCAATCCGAAGAAACGTTCACGCCTGATCACCGAGCACAAGAAACGCCAGGGCGATCCAGCGCTTGGAGGCAGCACGCGCGCCCCGATCATGACGGCCTATCGTCAGCAAGCCTTGGCCTGCGCGGCGATGCTCGTCGTCGGCCCGCGCAAGGTACGTGAGCTCACGCCGGACTATCCGGATGCGCAGAAAATCCTGCATCGCAATGTCTATGGCTGGTTCGAAAGTCCCGCGCGCGGGACTTATGCGCTGACCGATGCAGGCCACGCAGCGCTGAAACGCTGGCCGCAACCCAAACGAGATACCGCCCCGCCCTCCACTTTGTCATAAAGCTACTAAGCGAACTCTTCTCCATTTCTGGGGAACAAGTTTGCATGGCTGCTTTGTCGCAGAAGTTCCATATTGCAATGCAACAATTGCTCCCGTAGGTATCGCAAATCAACACTGAGGCGAGCGATGAGCGAAGACTGGAATACAAAATATGGAACGCGGCGTGTGCGACGCGATCCCCCCACCCTTGAAGAAGCCATCTTCGCCGCGATGGGTATCACCGAGGATCTCGATCAGCAGGCAGAGATCGCTGCGTCGCTGATGGGCATGCCGTTCGACGCCGTGCAGGCCGAAGTGAAGAAGGCCAATCGCTCGACCGGTACGCTGCGCGTGACCCGTGTCATCGCAGGCGAACAAGGTGCTCAGCGTTCGGTGGTCGTGGAGCGTCGCGTGACGCGCAAATTCGGCAACGACAAGCGCATCTGATTTTGAGGGCGCTTACAGCCCTCCCCGCAGACGCAAAAAAGGCCTCGTTCATCACGAGGCCTTTTTCTTTGTCGCAATGTTTTTTGGCTCAGGACGATTTG
This sequence comes from Tardiphaga sp., assembly GCF_041424195.1. NCBI lineage: Bacteria > Pseudomonadati > Pseudomonadota > Alphaproteobacteria > Hyphomicrobiales > Nitrobacteraceae > Tardiphaga > Tardiphaga sp. The sequence continues at coordinate 86,933 of NZ_JBGMOE010000044.1, forward strand.
CCCCATCCCGCCAGCTTGAACCACAGACCCCAATAGGCCCGGTTATAATCGGCGACCGCGCGCGCCACATCCAGCGCCGAAGTCTTCGGCTGCGCCACAACGCCAGCGCCCGTGGGGTCGCGCAGGTCTATGATTCCGGTGGATTCGCCGTGGCGGAATGACAGGTGCGCACCGAACTTGTTGGCCAGTGCACGCATCGCGTCGTTCTGTGCGCCAGTGGTGATGCGCAGCTTGGCGTAGCCCATCGACCGCGCCTTCGCGATCAGCTTGGTGAACAGGATGCTGCCGACGCCCTTGCGGCGCACCAACGCCTCAACGCTGAAGGCGATCTCGGGAAGCGAGTCCGGCGACAGATCGGCCTGATGCAGTTCGGCGGCGCCGCGCACGACGCCATCCTCGAAGTAAACGAGAATGACGGTGCCTGTATTGACGGATTTCTCGGCGTAACGCGCAACCCATTCATCGTCGAGCGAACCGTTGAAGCGATCGCGGCGGCTCTCCCGATCCAGCCTGAGAAGATGGTCGCGGAACAGCGGCAGCTCGCGGGCTGCAAGGACACGCACATGTCCGCGGGCCGGAGCCCTGGTCGAAATAGCGATGGTAGTGGCGGCATCTAACATGGTTCAAATCCTCAAGTTGCCCTCGAGGAAAGGCGTCAATTCCCTAGACACCCCATATTGTGCGTCGCAGCATAAAATACAAGGGCGCTGATGTCGCACCTGCCAGCGCTGTCCGCAGGTAAGCCATGCAATTTTCCCAGGACTAACAAAGTCTTAAGGTGCCAGGCGCCGCCTTACAGCACCAGTTGGGTCTGCGTCACGACGCCCACCAGTCGACCCTCCTCAGTCTCGATCCGGGTCTGCCACACCTGCGTTCTGCGCCCCCGATGAACCGGCGTTGCGATCGCGCGCACGGTGCTTCCAGCTTTCGCCCCGCCTGTGAAATTGGTCTTGCTCTCGATGGTCGTCGTTCCCTTGGCGCCCTCCGGCAGATTGATAACGGTGGCCGCCGCACCAACCGCATCGGCGAGCGCCATCACCGCCCCGCCATGGATCGTATGGCCGAGTGTGCACAGGTCCTCGCGCACCAGCATGGTGGCAACGACGCGCTCCAGATCTGCGTCGGTAAAGGTCACGCCCATCGATACAGAAAATGGCATCGCGAGGCTGTGGATCTTGTCGAGTGGCGTCATGCTGGCATCGTCTCCCTGCAACCTGTCTTACCCATCGTCGTGCGGGCTTGATGAAACTTCACGACACAACACCATGCCGTGACAAGTCCTTTGTTAACAGGCATATCGGCATCATGCGCCACTTCCCGCCACGCCGGATCGTCTGCCTCACGGAAGAGACCGTGGAGACGCTGTATCTGCTCGGCGAACAGGCTCGCATCGTCGGCGTTTCCGGCTATGCGGTACGACCGCCGCAAGTGCGGCGCGAGAAACCGCGGGTGTCTGCGTTCATCTCGGCCGATATGCCGAAGATCCTCACACTCGATCCAGATCTTGTGTTGTGCTTCTCCGATCTGCAGGCCGAGATTGCCGCAGAGCTCATACGCGCCGGCGTTGCCGTCCATGTGTTCAACCAACGCGACATCGCCGGCATTCTGGCGATGATCCGCATGCTCGGCGCCATGGTCGGCGCGAGTGAGCGCGCAAATCAGCTCGCTACGCAGTTTGAGCTGCGACTTTCCAGCGTCAAGGCTGCGACAAACTTGCGGCAGACCAAACCGCGCGTCTATTTCGAGGAATGGGACGATCCGCTGATCACCGGAATCGGCTGGGTGTCCGAACTGATCGAGATTGCCGGCGGTGAAGACGTTTTTCCGCAGATGCGCTTTCAGAAAGCCGCAAAGGATCGCATCGCGATGCCAGCCGACGTGATTGCCGCAGCACCGGACGTGATCCTCGCGTCGTGGTGCGGCAAGAAAGTCGTGCCCGATAAAATCCGGCAGCGTCCGGGCTGGAGCGAGATTCCCGCGATACGCTACAATCGCATCTATGAGATCAAATCGCCGCTGATCCTACAACCAGGACCAGCGGCGTTGACGGATGGACTCGACGCCATCGTCGCGGCGCTGTGGCCGTAACCGGCACGAGCACCGACGGCGTCATCCTGAGATCTTCGCCCCTTACCCCTTTGGGTATTGCAGAAAATAGGCATCTGTCAGCGCGTCTTCGAGCAGCCGGCCTTCCGAATAGGCTTGCAAGGACGCCGGTCGTTCGACACCGGGCAACAGCCGCGGGCAAGGCTCCGGCGCACCAATCACCGTCTTCACCGGAATACGTTCGGCATAGATCGGAAGCTCGTAATCCTCGTCGTCGTCGGCGACGCCCTTGGCGCGGATCTTCGCCGATGCTTCCTCAATCTCCATGGCGATGAACGACGTCGCCTTCATCTCCTGCGCCGTGGTTTCACGCAGACTGGCCGTGCGATCCGGGAAAAACCGGTCGACCATCGCGATGCCCGCCCGCTCCTTCTCGTCGGGATCGGTGACGAGATAGGCATTTCCGAATGCCATCACCGCACGGTAGTCCGCCGAGTGATTGAAGCCGCAGCGTGCCAGCACGAGGCTGTCGAGAAAAGCCACCGTCAGACAGACGCGCTGCTGCGCCGTCTGGTTCTTCAGCATGCGGCTGGCGCTGCTGCCGTGCCAGTAGAGCCTGGTGCCCTCGCGCCAGAAAAAGGTCGGCGTGCAATAGGGCTGACCGTCGATCACATAGGAGACATGGCACATCATCGAGGCATCGAGAATTTTGTGCACGGTCTCGTGGTCGTAAAATCCGCGATCGTGGCGTCGCTTCACGCGGTTGCGCGCTGTGAGCGGATAGGACGACGTGGTGTCGGTTCCCGTCGATTCAGTGGTCTTCAATTCGGCTGTGCTCACGGTAATTCCCTGTCGATTGGCAGTGTTCGAAACTGTTGTACCCGCCCATTTGGCCTGCGATAGTGCCAATTCCATGCGAAAAATTCCGACCAATTCAGCGAGGCCAATTTCGAAGAACGAGCTGCCGCTCGATCTCGCCGGCGCGCATATCGCTGAGGGCGCTTCGTCGCAGGACCGGCTCTATCAGGCGCTCCGTCATGCGATCACCGGCGGTGTCGCCAAGCCCGGCGCAGCGCTGCCGCCGTCGCGTAGTCTCGCAAAACAAACCGGCTTTCAGCGCAATGCTGTCACCAATGCCTATGAACGTCTGATCGCCGATGGCTTTGCCGTCGCACGCGTCGGCTCCGGCACCTTCGTCGCGGCGCGAATCCCAACGCGGGTCGACAGCAGACCGAGCAAGGCGATCGCCATCGAAGCGCCGCAACGTGGCACGCTGGCGCTCGGTTGCACCCATATTGACGAGCAAGCGCTGCGCCGTTTTCGCGCTTTCGCCGGCCGCCGCCTGCGCGCTTTCGGCGCCGAGCATCTGCATTATGGCGATCCGCGCGGCAGCCATGAGCTACGCACCGCCATTGCCAATCACCTTCTGTCGGCGCGCGGGCTGCGCTGCGATCCCGACCAGATCATGCTGACATCGGGCACACAGCATGGGCTGCGCATCGTGCTGTCAGCCATTCTCAAGCCGGGTGAACAGATCTGGTGCGAGGACCCCGGTTACCCCGCCGCACGAAAATCGATCGAACATTGCGGCGCGCGGCCCGTCTCCGTGCCGGTCGATGACTTCGGCCTGATCGTCGCCAAGGGCCGCACGGCCGCACCAGATGCGCGCGCGGCCTATGTCACGCCGTCGCACCAGTTTCCGCTTGGGGTACAAATGGCGATGCCGCGCCGGCTCGAACTGCTGGACTGGGCGAAGGACGCAGGCGCCTGGATCTTCGAGGACGATTACGACAGCGAGTTTCGCTATGACGGCGCGCCGTTGCTATCGCTCGCCGGCATCGATCATCTGCAGCGCGTGATCTATATGGGCACGTTTGCGAAGACGCTGTTTCCCGGTCTGCGCATCGGCTACTGCGCCCTGCCCGAGCGCCTGATCGGCCCGGTCACGACGGCGCGCGCGGCGATGGACCGCTTTCCCGGCACATTGATGGAAGGCGCCGTCGCCGACATGCTGAATTCCGGCGCCTTTGCAGCCAACCTGCGCAAGATGCGCAACGTCTATCGTGAAGCACGCGACGCCTTGGCAACGACATTGACCCGGGCCTCGGATGGTCAACTCACTGTCCCGGTGCCGTCACAAGGCCTGCATCTGGTGGCGAAGTTCGCAGCCAGGACACCGCTCGAAATCGCCGCAGAGGCCAGGGCGGCGGCCGGCGTCGAGGGCTGGTTGCTCGCCGATACCTATCTGCGCGCCCGCCCCGCGCCAGGCTTCGTGCTCGGCTTCGCCGGCCATCCTGTTCGTCAGCTTGTCCCATCGGCCGAGAGGCTGGCGAAAGCTTCGGCGGCAAGTTTACGCGCCCATCGCCACGCTGCGGCCAAACCGCGTGGAACCCGCGCGGGGGGCTAGCACTTGAAGCTGGCTGGCACTTGAGGCTGGCGACCGCTGCGCTTCTAGAATCGGACGCGCATCCCTACAGTTCGGACCGACAAAATGCCCGCAGGCTTATCTGCCCCAACGGAGACCTCATGTCCGGCAATCGCAACGTGCTCTATCTGATCATCGGCGCGCTCATCGTCGGCATCGGCGTCCTCGGCTACAATCTCTACCAGACCAAGAAAGAACCGAGCGGGCTGCAGATCAATGTCGGCCCCGACGGTCTCAAGATCCAGAACAAGTAACAAAGGTCACACAATGCGCTCGGCAATCTGGCTATCAGGACTTCTGGCTTCTCTTGTGGTGGCCACGCCGGCGCTGGCGATCGATCAGGTCAATCGCGAACAGGATATTGTTGACGTCCGCCTCGGCCAGCGCATTCTGGTCGATGATGGCTCCTGCCCCACCGGCCAGATCAAGGAAGTGTCCGGCACAACGCTGACCACGTCCGGTGTGACGCGCGTTCGCAAATGCGTTCCCCGCGCCGGCACCAAGTCACGCTAGTCCAGGACATGCTAGTCTAAGACATGCTCATCAATGCCGCAGCGGCTCGCTAGGCGGCACCGGTGACCCGGTCTGGCCCACACTCGCACCGCCATCGATCGCCAGCGTGATCCCTGTGATCCAGCGCGCTTCATCGCTGGCAAGAAACAAGACGCCATAGCCGATATCCCAGCCGGTCCCTTCTGTACCGAGCAGCGTGTCCGCTGCGCGCGCCTTGCGCATCTCATCGCTCATGCCACGCGACGCAACCATCGGCGTATAGACCGTGCCGGGCGCGATGCAGTTGACGCGAATGCCGCTGCGACCGTGATGTGCCGCCATCGCCCTGGTAAGGCCGATCACCGCCGATTTCGACGTCGGATACAGCAGGCTCGGATGGCCACCGCGCAGACCGGCGATCGATGTCAAATTGATGATGGAGCCGCCGCCGGACTTCATCATTTCCGGAATGGCATATTTCGCCATCAGCATCATCGAGGCGACGTTGACGCGCATGGCGCTGTCCCAGGCGAGATCGTCGACCTCGACGGCGTCGCCGCGCGGCCCGGTGAGGCCGACATTGTTGACGAGGATATCCAGCCGCCCGAAGCCTTCGACTGTCCGTTCGACGATCGCCTCACATGACGCCCGGTCACTGACATCGCCGTCATAAATCTGCGTGACGCCGCCTTCCGCGGCGATCAAACGCGCGGTTTCCTCGGCGGAGTCTACGTCGGTATCGACCAGCGCGACGCGCGCACCATGCCGCGCCAGCAGCACTGCTGCGGCACGTCCGTTGCCGATGCCATCGCCGCGGGACCCCGCGCCGGTGATGATGGCGACCTTGCCTTTCAATCGATCGTCACGCTGGGGCCGGGCCATATCCATCAGAACATGCCGTTGCTGTTGGCGGACTGTTCCGGGATCGGCTGAATGGCATCCCGATGCTCTACGACGACGACAATTTTCTTGTTTGTGTCCCGGTTGCTGGTGTCTGCGGCCAACGCCGCGCCGGATGGAAATATTGATACACAAGAAAAACAGATCGAGACAAATCGCATAAAAACCCCTCGTTCCCCGCCGAACTAACGATGACGAAGCTAAACGGTACCATCAGCGGTGATGGGATGACGAGAGGGAAAGACAGAAATCCGTGATCATCTCAGCGCGACAATGCTACGCAAAACGATCACTTGATATCAACCATTGCTGAATATCGATCGGTCCTAATCCAGCGGTGCCGGATCATACATGCATTGCAGGGTCGGCTTGGCGATCTGCGTGAAGGTTGCGCTGATCATCGACTGCTTCGATGCCGGGATCCAGTCTTTCTCGATGGTAGGCACGCCGCGCTCGCTGATGCCCCGCAACAGTGCCTCGCGCAGATCGGCGTCTTCCACGGTCGCTATGGCATGGTCATGCAGGCAGCCGCACACTTCTTCCGGATGCGCCCAGCGTCCGACCATATGTGGTGAGCACAGGCGCACGAATTCGCCGCGCTGGTCCGGCAATTTCCGCCACGACCAGATCTGCGCCTGCGCTGCACTTCCCGTCATGGAACCTGCAAGGGTGGCAGCGACAGCAATGCCGGTCAGAACACGCAGTCGAGTCATTTCAAAACTTTTCTTTTCGTTTCGCAGTAATCCGCCCGCTGCCCGCCGCGTCGTTGGCCAATAGATACCCAATGCGGGTTTCGGCACGTCTGCGGCCCAAGAGGAAAATGGTTTCGTCGCCCTGCTGAATTGTTTCGTGGCGCCCATGCCGACGACACAATCCGGGCGGAAAATCTGCAAACGTCTTGGAAAGGATGCTTTGAAAGATCGTCTGGCTGTCGCACGCCCTTAACAAAACTGAACCGAAACGCGGCTAAAGCGACTTCAGGAGAGCGTATGCAACCTTTTCAGGCGACTGCGCGTTTCTGTTCACCTCGAAGAGAAGGAATGCAGTCGTGGGAACCGGCAACAACGACGTTGGCAAGGATACCCCGATCAGCGCACCCGGACGGCCACTGATCTCCACAGTCCGCCCGCGTTCCAACTGCCAAGGCGCCATGTCGCAGCAGGGCTACGGCTCGCACGGCAACGAGTGCTATCCACAGCAGCTTGTCCAGCTCGTGGGCCACCGAGACCCGCAGCCCCGACAGTCCTGGGACCGCCTTCGCACGAAGCGTGCGATTACTCACCCGGTCGACTAGCGACAGCCGATCGATCCGGATCGACCGACGCTGCTATTTGATGAAGTCGCCGCACTTCTCGATGGCAGTATCCGTCTGCCCCCAGGGCATGATCGGGACCGATGACGTCGAGTTCTTCGGCGAACCTTCGATGATCCTGTCCGAATAGACCATATAGACCAACACATTTCGCTTGGCGTCGCAGCCACGGACGATCTGCATTTTCTTGAAGAAAAGGCTCCGGCGCTGGCGGAACATGTCCTCGCCCTGATCGCTCTTGGTCCTGAACTTGATGGGGCCGATCTGCCGGCAGGCCAGCGAGATGTCCGAGACCTCTTCGGCCAGACCGAGCCATCCCTTGAAGCCGCCCTTTTCAGGCACCGTGAAGTGGCAGGCGACGCCTTCGACTTCGGGATCATCGACTCCGTAGGTCGCCAGCTTGTCGTTGGGACTGAGCCATTTGAACACGGTGGAGCGCCGGAAGATCAGATCCGGCTCATCCGCAGCCTGTGCCGGGATAGAAGCGAACACTGTCAGTGCCGACAGCACCAGAACGCTGCGCCGCAGCGCCTTGGCCAGTGCGCCAGATCCATTAAATGTCATGCAACTCTCCGTGAGCGATCCGAAATATGTAGGCATTCCAACCGGATTCGGAAGCCGCGATAGGCCGTTGTTAATTCAATGTGAGGCTTTTTTGCTACCCTGATCCCGACTCAGCGGTAGCCAGATCACTCATGCTGGTGAACCCATCTCGCGTCTGCGAGACTAATGTTTTGAGATGGATTCGAGGATACTGGCGTGGCCGCATTTCATTTATCGCGTGAACCAGCGGATAGGAGCCGTTTTCTGAGCAGCACGATTTTTTCCGGCAGCCTCCTGCGGATCGCGCTCGTCGCCATGGCCGGCATTGCCGCTGCAGTGCCTGCCGATGCCGCGGTGTTCTGGACCGACGAAAACCCGATGATCATGCGGGAGATCGAGCCGCCGGCGCCACAACCGCAGCAGCGCCAGAAAAAGCTGAAGCGGCTCGGCACCAAACTTGAAAAACAGGTCAAGGAACACGCCAAGCCAGTCGGCCCGCTGGTGATCAACATCTCGATCGAGCGGCAAACGCTGCGGGTATTCGACGCCAACGGTCTGTTCGCGGAGACGCCGGTCTCCACCGGCATGCGCGGCCATTCCACCCCCATGGGCGTGTTCAGCATCATCCAGAAGAACAAATGGCACCGCTCCAACATCTATAGCGGCGCGCCGATGCCTTACATGCAGCGTATCACCTGGTCGGGCATCGCGCTGCACGCCGGCGCCCTACCTGGCTATGCGGCCTCCCACGGCTGCATCCGCATGCCGATGGCCTTTGCGACGAAGATCTGGGGTTGGACCCGCATGGGCGCCCGCGTGATCATCACACCCGGCGAAATCTCGCCTGCGGAATTCTCCCACCCCCTCCTCGCCGTGCAGAAACCTGCACCGGTTCCGGTCGCAGCGGCGGCACCTCAGAACGTCCCGACGACGCCCGCAGCCGACAAGGTCTCTGTGGATGCGAAGCCCGAGGATCTCGGCCTGAAACCGTCTGCCACCGACCGCGCCAAGACCCAGACCCAGACCGCCGATGCCAGCAATGCGCTGGCAAAACCGGCGCCAAAGACCGTGATGACGGACGCGACACCTGCAAAGGTCGAAGGCACCGTCAAGGCCGCCGAACCCGAAATCATGACGCGCCGCGATCTCGACGCTGCCATTGCCAAAGTGGTCGAACTGCCGACGCCCGAGGTCAAATCGGCTGAGACCGTCGCGGAAGCACCGGCCAGGATTGAGGCTGCCAAGACGGAAGCACCGAAGACTGAAGTCGCAATGTCTGGCACGGCGCCGGTCGCCGCCCCTGCGCCCGACGCCAAAAAGGACGAAACGCGCCCCGCCGATTCAGCCAGGGCCGAGATGCCTGCGGCGCTTGCCGCCGATGCGCCGCCGAAGCGTATCGGTCAGATCGCCGTGCTGGTCAGCGGCAAGGACGGCAAGCTCTATGTGCGGCAGAATTTCGCGCCGCTGTTCGAGATGCCGATCGCGATCAAGCCCAGCGACCGCCCCCTCGGCACGCATGTGTTCACGGCCCGCATCGACAAGGATGACGCCAAGGCGTTCCACTGGACCGCGGTGTCGCTGCCTGCCGTCCCGCGTCGCGCCGACGAGGACGACAATGTCTCGCGTCGCCGCAAATCCACCGGTGCGGTTGAGGTCAAAACCCGCCCGCTGCCGAACAGCGCTGCCGAAGCGCTCGACCGCCTGACAATTCCGGCAGACGCCATGGCGCAGATTACCGAAGCGCTGGCGACCGGCGGCTCCATCGTTGTGTCAGATCAGGGCATCGCCGCCGGCGGCGAAACTGGCCAGGGCACCGAATTCGTGGTGCCGCTGCGCTAGCCTCGCAGCTCCCGCCCTGTAACAGCTTGTTGAGTGCGTCATCGGCGAGATGCCGCTACTCTGCTCGCGAAACAGGATGGGCTACGACAAATGGCGATGATTAATCGCAGACAGGTACTGACGACGGTATTGGGCGCGGCAAGTGTCGCTGCGCTGCCACGTCATGCATCGGCGCAAGGCGCCGTAAGCCGTATGACTGCCTATGGCTTCGTGTTTCCCGGCCTCAAGGGCGGCGACATCAAGCTCTCCGATTACGCGGGCCGTCCGATCATGGTGGTCAACACCGCCTCGCAATGTGGCTTCACCCCGCAATATGCCGGACTTCAGACGCTGTGGACCGAGTTCCGCGATCGCGGGTTGATGATCATCGGCGTGCCCTCGAACGACTTCGGCGGGCAAGAGCCAGGCGGAACCAAGGAGATCGCCGATGTCGCCGAGGGACATTTCGGCATCGGCTTCCCGATGGCGGCCAAGACCGTCGTGAAGGGGCCGAACGCGCATCCGTTCTACAAATGGGCGGCAGAGGCACGGCCGCGCGACCTGCCGCGGTGGAACTTCCACAAATATCTGGTCGGCCGCGACGGCTATCTCACCGACTCCTTTGCCTCCGAATTCGAACCGACCGATACTCGCATCAAGACCGCCGTCGGACGTGCCCTTACCGCGGCCTGAACCGTTCGATGTCGATCCAGGCGCTGACTGGGGATAAGGTCCGTTGCCATAGCGGTACTGCCGGAAATCGCGCTAGAATTGCAGCCACGACCATCTGGATCAGCCCTGCCATTTCGCTGGCGACGCTGATGGCAGTTCAAGGGGAACAAGATGCGCAGTGCGGCAAGTCTGATTTTTGCGAGCGCGGTTTCATTGTGGGCAGCAGGCGCACAGGCGCAGGCGCCCAAGGCCGGTGTTGCAGCCCCGGCCCCTGCGGCAACGCCCGCACCGCCACCCGCGGCTGCACCTGCCCCCGCCAAATCGACCTGCGCCAATCCCGATGCGCTCGGCGTCAGCCGTATCGTCGAGATCGACACGACGGGTGGTCCGGGCTTCGGCTTCGAACATTTCAAGCAGCTCGACTTCCTGCGCGACAAGGAAGTGGTGCTGACCTTCGATGACGGCCCATGGCAAACCACGACGCCGACCGTGCTGAAGACGCTCGCCGACGAATGCGTCAAGGCGGTGTTCTTCCCGATCGGCAAGCACGCCACCTATTATCCGGAAGTGCTGAAACAGGTCGCGGCCGCCGGCCACACCATCGGCGGACACACCTGGGCCCATATCGCGCTGACCAGCAAGAAGCTGACCCAGCAGCAGCGCATCGATGAGATCGAAAAGGGCTTCAGCGCCGTGAAGTGGGCACTGGGCTCAGCCCCCGCGCCGTTCTTCCGCGCGCCGGCGCTGCAGCACCCGCCCGAAATCGTCACCTATCTCGGCACCCGCAATATCGCGATCTTCTCCTGCGACATCGACTCGTTCGACTTCAAGACGCGCAAGTCCGAACAGGTCGTGACCAATGTGATGACCAAGCTCGACAAGCTCGGCAAGGGTATCATCCTGATGCACGACTTCCAGAAGCATACCGCCGAAGCGCTGCCGACCCTGCTGCGCAAGCTCAAGGCCGGTGGCTACAAGGTCGTGCATATGCGCGCCAAGGCGCCCGTACAGACCATCGCGTCCTATGATGAAGCGATCGTCAAGGATGCCAAGCTGCCGACGGTCAGTAGCCGTCCTGTGAACAGCGTCGTCCAGACGATCTCGGAATGATGAGGACTCGTCGACGCCCCTGATGCCCGCATTTCGATTCAACGGCTACGTCATCGTCTCGGCGGACGGCATGCTCGCCGACGCCAGCGGCGTGATGCCCGATACCCTCAAATTTCCCGGCGACCTCGCCTTTTTCACCGCTGGTCTCGACCGTGCTGACCTTGTCGTGCACGGCAGGCATTCGTTCGAGGATCAGCCGAACTCACCGAAGCGGAAGCGCATCGTCGTCAGCCGCAGCATCGTTGCAGTAGAGCCCGATCCCGCGAACAACAAAGCCACGCTGTGGAATCCGGCCGGCGCATCCTTCGAAGACGCTTGCGCATATGCTGATATTCATGCCGGGACCGTCGCCGTCATCGGCGGCCCCAGCGTATTCGAGATGTTCCTTGATCGCATGGACGTGTTCTGGCTGTCGCAGGCGCCGCATATCCGCCTGCCCGGCGGCGAGGGATGCTTCCCGGGCGTCCCCGAACAATCGCCGCAGGACATTCTCTCCAATCACGGCTTGCAAGCGAGTGAGGTTCAGATCCTCGACGCCGCGCATGACGTCAGCGTCACCGCGTGGCGGCGAGTGTCCTGAACGAGGACTACACCTCCGTGTAACCGCCCGGCAGTCGCGCGCTGCGGCCGATACCGGCGATCATGAAGAGGCCGCCGATCAGCGACAGGTTCTTCAGCGCGTGGATCATCTGGTTCTTGGCCTCAGGACCAGTCAGGTTCCAGAAGTCATGGAAGTAGAACGTTGCGGCCATCACGAACAGCACCAGCACCAGCGCGAAGAAGCGCGCGCCGAAGTTCAGCGCGACGAAGATACCGCCGATCAGCTCCAGTGTTGCAACGGCGATCGCGAGGATCTGCTTCAATTCCATGCCCGCCAGCCCTTCGAGCTGCGTCGCATAGGGCGTCACGACCGCAGGGATCGTCGGAATAACCTTGTTCGCGATCGCATCTGCCGTTGCACTGAGGTCGAGAAACTTGGATGCGCCAGACGCAATGAAGATCACGGCAAAGAGAATGCGCCCAAAAGTAATAAACGCTGGCATTGGTCGGCCTCGCTGGACTGCAATGGATACTCATCGAAATAGATGACGAGTATGATCATTCCATCGCATTTTTCAAACGAACAAATGGATGACCTCGTTCAAGCCATCCATTTATCGCGAGCCCGTTCAGATCGGCGAACTATCCAAAAACGCAATGGCCAGGAATCGTCCAGTCAGCGCCAGGCTGCTGAACGTACTAGCCGAACAGACTCGCCTGCGGACGCCCAGCCCGCTCCTGCGCCTCGACCGCGGCCACCGCCGTCATGTTGAGGATACCACGCGCCGTCACCCCCGGCGTCAGGATATGCGCCGGACGCGCCGGGCCGATCAGGATCGGGCCGACCGGGAGCGCATCGGCCAGCGTCTTGATCATCTGATAGGCCACATTGGCGGCATCGAGCGTCGGCATAATGAGGACATTCGCCGAGCCTTCGAGCTTCGAATGCGGGAGCACGATCTTGCGGGCCGCTTCCGACAGCGCGGTATCGCCCTGCATTTCGCCATCGGACTCGATTTCCGGATGCTTCTCGCGCAGTAACGCTGCGGCGCGGCGCATCTTCTTCGATGAATCGGTATCGTAGCTGCCGAAATCCGAATGCGACACGAAGGCAACTTTCGGTTTCATAGCGAAACGCTGGACGTGAATCGCCGCCAGCGCCGCGACCTCAGCAAGTTCTTCCGCACTCGGATTCGGCCGCACCTGCGTATCGGCGATGAAATGCGCACCTTTGCTGGTAATCATCAGTGCGAGTGCTGCAAAGTCGGTGACCCCCGGCAGGAAGCCGATGATCTCGCGGACATGACGCAAATGGCTCATGTAACGGCCTTCGACGCCGCAGATCATGGCATCGGCTTCGCCGCGCACCACGGCGAGCGCCGCAATCACCGTCGCATTGGTCCGCACGACCGTGCGCGCCGCATCCGGCGTCACGCCATTGCGGCCGGCCACGTCGATGTAAGACTGCACGTAAGAGCGATAACGCGGATCGTCCTCGGGATTGATGAGGTCGAAATCCTTGCCGGCCTGGATCGCCAGACCGAAACGCTTGATGCGCGCTTCCACCACCGACGGGCGACCGACCAGGATCGGACGCGCCAGCTTCTCTTCCAGCACGACCTGCGTCGCACGCAGCACGCGCTCGTCTTCACCTTCGGCATAGATCACGCGCACCGGCTGGGTCTTCGCCTTTGCAAAGACCGGCTTCATCACCAGTCCCGAACGGAACGCAAAGCGTTCAAGACCCGCGGTGTAGTCATCGAAGTTTGCAATTGGCCGCGACGCGACGCCGGACTCCATTGCGGCCTTCGCCACCGCCGGCGCGATGCGCAGGATCAGGCGCGGGTCGAACGGGCTCGGGATCAGCGAGCCCGGACCGAAGCCCTGAGTCTCGTTGTCGAAGCCGGCCGTCACGGCGTCCGACGGCGGGTCTTGCGCAAGCTGCGCGATGGCATCGACGGCGGCGATCTTCATCGCCTCATTGATCGCCGTCGCACCGCAATCGAGTGCACCGCGGAAGATGAACGGGAAACACAGAACGTTGTTGACCTGGTTTGGGAAGTCCGACCGTCCGGTGCAGATCATCGCGTCAGGGCGAACCTTCCGAGCCTCGTCCGGCATGATTTCGGGCGTCGGATTGGCGAGCGCCAGCACCAGCGGCTTGTCGGCCATCTGCTTGACCATCTCGGGCTTCAGCACGCCCGGCGCGGAAACGCCGAGGAAGATGTCGGCGCCGGCGATCACGTCGCCCAGCACGCGCGCATCGGTCTTCTGCGCATAGACCGCCTTCCAGCGATCCATCAGCGTGTTGCGGCCTTCATGGACGACACCGTCGATATCGCAGACCCAGATATTCTTCTTCTGCGCGCCGAGCGACACCAGAAGATTGAGGCAGGCGATCGCCGCAGCGCCAGCGCCGGAGCAGACGATCTTGACGTCCTTGATGTTCTTGCCGTTGAGCAGCAGCGCGTTCTTGATGGCGGCGCCGACGATGATGGCGGTGCCATGCTGGTCGTCGTGAAACACCGGGATCTTCATGCGCTCCTTGAGCTGCGCCTCGATCTCGAAACACTCCGGACCCTTGATGTCCTCGAGATTGATGCCGCCGAAGGTCGGCTCCAGCGCCGCGACGGTCTCGACCACGCGCTCGATGGTGTCGGCGGCGATCTCGATGTCGAACACGTCGATGCCGGCGAACTTCTTGAACAGAACCGCCTTGCCTTCCATCACCGGCTTCGAGGCCAGCGGGCCGATATTGCCGAGACCAAGCACCGCCGTGCCGTTGGAGACGACGGCTACAAGATTGGCGCGCGAGGTCAGTGACGCCGCTTCATTGGGGTCAGCAGCAATCGCGAGACACGGCGCCGCTACGCCGGGCGAATAGGCCAGAGCCAGATCACGCTGGTTGGCGAGCGGCTTGGTGGCCTGGATTTCGAGCTTACCCGGCTTGGGAAGACGGTGATAGGCAAGCGCCGCGCGCGAGAGATCTTCTGAGGATGATGACATGCGTACTCCCGCGCGTCGAAACCGAACATGTGAAGGGCTGGACGGATGAGTTGTTCGACAGATTCAGTGGGATGTCTATCGTGCGGGGGGCCTTGGACGCAACCGCTTCCATGGCATGTCAGACGCTCTCCCCAGCTGCAAATTAGCGGCTTCCGCCTCGAACCGATCGTTGCGAGGTGCCGTCTCAAGGGGATGAGCTGCCTTGCCCGGTCGCGCGAAAAGGGGTAATTTGATGCCGTCGCAGCCAGATGGCCTCCGCCGGCGCCGCGGCGCCTGCCATTTCGCCTTCAGCCTGTGGCACCGCTCCCCGTCCCGATCTCCGATATTTCAGCAGCGGCGATCAAGATCGCCGATGCAGCGGCAAGCTTCATTGAGACGCCGCACGGCACGCTGACCGTGAAGATCACGCCCCGCGCCAAGCTGCCAGTGATGCAGCTCGTTCAATTGCTGAAGAGCGACCCCGCCGCGGAGCTGTCGCTATTCCAGATCGACGTGCAGAGCACCAAGTAAGCGCGCGCCTGCCGGAAATTACTTCTCCGGCAGGTTCAGCCTGATATGTGCCTCACGCAGCTGCTTGGGTGTCGCCTCAGAAGGCGCGCCCATCAACAGATCTTCGGCGCGCTGGTTCATCGGGAACAGCGAGATCTCGCGCAGGTTGTTGGTGCCACACAGCAACATCACGATGCGATCGACGCCCGCTGCCATGCCGCCATGGGGCGGCGCGCCATACTGGAAGGCGCGATACATGCCGCCGAAGCGCTCGACCACAGTCTCCTCGCCATAGCCGGCGATCTCGAACGCCTTCACCATGGCTTCCGGCTTGTGGTTGCGGATGCCGCCCGAGGCGATCTCATAGCCGTTGCAGGTGATGTCGTACTGGAACGCCTTGATGGTCAGCGGATCCTGCCCGACCAGCGCATCCATGCCCCCCTGCGGCATCGAGAACGGGTTGTGCGAGAAGTCGACCTTCTTGTCGTCCTCGTTGTACTCGTACATCGGGAAGTCGACGATCCAGGCCAGCTCGAACCGCTCCTTGTCCGTCAGGTTGAGCTCTTCGCCGAGCTTGTTGCGCGCAAGCCCCGCGAACTTCCAGAATTTCTCGGGATCGCCGGCAACGAAGAACGCCGCATCGCCCTCCTTCAGGCCGAGCTGCGCGCGGATCGCTGCCGTACGCTCTGCGCCAATGTTGTTGGCGAGCGGGCCCGCTCCCTCGCCGCCTTCGCGCCACATGATGTAGCCGAGGCCGGGCTGGCCCTCGCCCTGAGCCCAGGAATTCATCCGGTCGCAGAAGGCGCGCGAACCGCCGCCCGGTCCAGGGATGGCCCAGACTTCGTTCTTGGTGTCTTCGAGCATGCGCGCGAACACCTTGAAACCCGAGCCTTTGAAGTGCTCGGAGACGTTCTGCATCACCAGCGGATTGCGCAGGTCCGGCTTGTCGGAGCCATACTTGCGCAGCGCCTCGGCGAACGGGATCCGCGGCCAGTTCTTGGTCACCGGCTTGCCCTTGGCGAAGTCCTCGAACACGCCTGTGATCACAGGCTCCATGGCTGCGAACACGTCGTCCTGGGTGACGAAGCTCATTTCCACGTCGAGCTGATAGAACTCGCCGGGCAGACGGTCGGCACGGGGGTCCTCGTCGCGGAAACACGGCGCGATCTGGAAGTAGCGGTCGAAGCCCGACATCATCAGCAGCTGCTTGTACTGCTGCGGCGCCTGCGGCAGCGCGTAGAACTTGCCGGGATGAATGCGGCTGGGCACCAGAAAGTCGCGCGCGCCTTCCGGCGACGACGCCGTCAGGATCGGCGTCTGGAATTCGAAGAAGCCCTGCTCCTTCATCCGCTTGCGCATCGAGTCGACGATGGCGCCGCGGGTCATGATGTTCTGGTGCAGCTTCTCGCGACGCAGGTCGAGGAAGCGATACTTCAGGCGGATGTCTTCCGGGTATTCCTGATCGCCGAATACCGGCAGCGGCAATTCTGCAGCGGCGCCCAGCACCTCGATGGCATTGATGTAAATTTCGACGTCGCCGGTCGGCAGGTCGGCGTTTTCGGTGCCGCCGGGACGGCGTCGCACCAGACCGTCGATCTTGACCACCCATTCCGAACGCAGCGTCTCGACCACCTTGAACGCCGGCGAGTCCGGGTCGGCGACGCATTGCGTCAGGCCGTAATGGTCGCGCAGATCGATGAACAGCACGCCGCCATGGTCGCGGATACGATGGCACCACCCCGACAGGCGAACGGTCTGGTCGATATGGCTGTCGCGGAGCGCGCCGCAGGTGTGAGACCGGTAGCGATGCATGGGTATCCTGGAAATACGTCAGAGGGCGGAATCGGGTTCGCGATCAAGCGCGAAGCGCAGGGTTTACCCGACCGCACCCGACGCGGCAACCAAAGCTCGGTGATCGGACCGCCCGAATTTGCGGACCGCGACTGCGTCACCGGAGGGGGGCCAGCCGAGAAATTTGAGATCCTTATTTCCAAACGCAATCGGCGACAAGAAAACCTCCCGCAGCGCGGGAACTACATGATTGTACAAGAAATAATCAGCCACCCCAGATCGTGCACAACAGGTACAGGATATACAGCGTCGGTATTTTCGCACCAATCTCAATTACTTAGGGTGGTATTTACGTCAGAATTTACCGAACGTTGACGACCGCCATTCACTGTCATGCCGTGAACCCTGCCCGTTTTGAAGGCAGACCCTTCAACTGGAACTTGCTGCTTATTGCTCTGCCGCAACCCAAGGCAGCCGTCGTTTCGGCTGACCAGCGTCGCAGCCTTAGAACCGCCGAGGAATACATTCGTGCTCGCAAGATACTCGATCAGTACCAAGCTGTTTGTCATCGTCGCTTTTCTCTTCGCGGTGATCGCGGGCATCGGCGCCCTCGCCTTCATGCAGATGCGAGCCATCAACGCAGCGACCCAGGACATCCAGACACAGTGGCTCCCCAGCGTCCGCTGGATTGGCGAAATGCGCGTTCAGTCGGCGCGCTATCGCGCCGTGCTGCGCGACCACCTGATCGTCGCCGATGCCGACCGTCCGGATGTCGACAAGAACCTCATCGCCCGCAAGTCGGACTTCGACAAGGCCGCGAAGGCCTACGCCCCGCTCGTATCGTCGCCGGCCGAACGCGAATTGGCCGACAAGCTCGACGCCGAATGGAAGGCCTTCATTGCCGCAGGCAATGACGTCCAGGCCCTCGCCAACAAGGGCGACGTGACGGCAGCCAAGGAGATCAACGCCAGGAAGGTGGTCCCGACCGGCCGCGCCATGGATGGCACGCTGGCCAAGCTCGTCGAGTTGAACGACAAGGGCGCCGAAGCTTCCGGCAGCAATGCGAACGCGACCTATGCCAACGCGATCTGGATGATGGTGATCATTCTCGGCGCCTCGGCCGTGCTCGGCCTCGGCGCTGCCATGTATCTGGTGCGCGACATCTCCGGCGGCATCGCTTCGATCCTGAAGCCGATGGGCCAACTGACCGGTGGCCAGCTCGAGGCCGTCATTCCGCATCAGGGCGAGAGCACCGAGATCGGCCGCATCGCCAGCGCGCTGCAGATATTCAAGGACGCCCTTATCGCCAAGCGTGCCGCGGATCAGGCCGCCGGTGCCGAAGCCGCCATCAAGGCCGCCCGTGCGGAAACCATCACGAAGGCAACCAGCAACTTCGAGTCGATGATCAGTGAGCTCGTTGGCTCGCTTTCATCCGCCTCCACCGAACTCGAAGCCTCCGCCACCACGCTGACCCGCACGTCGGATATCACCATGACCCTGTCGGGCTCGGCGGCGTCAGCATCGCAGGTCGTGTCGAACAATGTGCAGTCGGTGGCTGCGGCGACGGAAGAGATCACGTCCTCGGTCAATGAAATCGGCCGCCAGGTCCACGAGTCCAACCGCATCGCCTCCACCGCCGTATTGCAGGCCGAGAAGACCAATGAGAGCATCGCCAAGCTCTCGCAGGCCACCGCACGGATCGATGACGTCGTAAAGCTCATCACCGCCGTCGCCGAACAGACCAACCTGCTGGCGCTGAATGCCACCATCGAAGCGGCACGTGCCGGCGAAGCCGGTCGTGGCTTTGCGGTCGTCGCCGCCGAGGTGAAGGCACTGGCCTCGCAGACCGCCAAGGCCACCGATGAAATCAGCATGCAGATCGCCGGCATGCAGGCGGCCAGTGCGGAGACTGTCGAGACCATCAAGGAGATCGGCTCGACCATCACGCTGATTTCCGAAGTCTCGTCGGCGATCGCAGCGGCCGTCGAGGAACAGGGTGCCGCAACGCAGGAAATCGCGCGCAATGTCCAGCAGTCGGCGCAGCTCAGCACCCAGGTCGCCAGCGAGGTCACCGAGGTCAATCGCGGCGCCAGCGAGACCGGCTCGGCCTCCACGCAGGTGCTTGCTGCAGCGCAGTCGCTATCGCTCGAGAGCAATCGCCTGAAGGGCGAAGTCGACCGGTTCCTCGACACGGTTCGCGCTGCCTGAGACCGTTTTCAGCAGTTGCCTAACACGTCATGGCCCCCCATCTTGGGGCCATGACAGTCCACTTTCCGTTCGACAACAGCTATGCCGCCCTGCCCGCGAATTTCTTTGCCCGCGTCGCGCCGACGCCGGTGGCGGCGCCGCGGCTGATCAAGCTGAACCGCGCGCTCGCTGAACAACTCCGCATCGATCCGGACTGGCTGGCCAGCCCCGAGGGCGTCGACGTGCTTGCCGGCAAGCGCGTGCCCGATGGTGCCGATCCTCTCGCGATGGCCTATGCCGGACATCAGTTCGGACATTTCGTGGCGCAACTCGGCGACGGCCGCGCGATCCTGCTTGGCGAAGTCATCGACCGCGACGGCATACGCCGCGATATCCAGCTCAAGGGCTCCGGTCCGACGCCTTTCTCGCGCCGCGGCGATGGTCGCGCTGCACTCGGGCCGGTGATCCGGGAGTACATCGTCAGTGAAGCCATGGCGGCCCTGGGCATTCCCACCACACGCTCCCTCGCCGCGGTTGTCACCGGCGAACGCGTCCAGCGTGAGACCATGCTGCCCGGCGCTGTGCTGACGCGTGTGGCGTCGAGCCATATCCGCGTAGGGACATTCCAATTCTTCGCCGCGCGCGAGGATATCGCCGGGGTGACGCAGCTCGCCGACCACGTGATCGCGCGGCACTATCCCGATGCGGCGAGAGCCGAGCACCCCATTCGCGCGCTGCTCGATGCGGTGATCCGCCGTCAGGCAGAACTCGTCGCGCGCTGGCTGCATGTGGGCTTCATCCACGGGGTGATGAACACCGATAACTGCTCGATATCCGGCGAGACCATCGATTACGGCCCCTGCGCCTTCATGGACGCCTACGATCCTGCAACCGTGTACAGCTCGATCGACGAGATGGGCCGTTACTCTTATGCGAACCAGCCGCGCATCGCGCTGTGGAATCTGACTCGCTTCGCCGAGACGCTGCTGCCGCTGATCGACAGCGACGAGAAGACCGCCATCGAGATTGCGCAGGCCGCATTGGGCAAATTCTCCGATATTTTCGACACGGCCTATCAGGCCGGTCTGCGCCGGAAGCTCGGCCTGTTCACCAGTCGGCCGGACGATGCTGCATTGGCGCAGGATCTGCTGACCGCCATGAGTGCCAATCAGGCCGATTTCACGCTGACCTTTCGCCGCCTCGGCAGCGCCGCGGTTGACGCAGACAACGACGAAGCCGTGCGCGGCCTGTTCATCGATCCGACAGCGTTCGACGCCTGGGCGGTGAACTGGCGGCAGCGACTCAGCCAGGAGCCGCAAGACGCCGGTACCCGCTATCAGGCGATGCAGACGGTCAATCCGGCCTTCATCCCCCGTAATCATCGCGTCGAGGCGGTGATCCAGGCGGCGCTGGCCGACAACTACACGCCGTTCAAAGAATTTCTGGCCGTGCTGGCGAAACCCTATGAAGATCAACCGGAGATGGCGGATTACGCCGAGCCGCCGGAGCCGGGTCAGCGCGTGCTGAAGACCTTCTGCGGCACCTAAACACCCTTATTCTGTCCGAGCAGACCTTCAATCTGCCCGAAACACCTTGACTCAACAGGTTTTTCGGCCGAACGCCTTGGCAAAAGCGTTATGGACCATCCATGGAACTGATCACGACCACTGCCCAGCTGACCGCCGCCTGCGAGCGACTTGCCAAGCACCCCGTCATTACGGTCGATACGGAATTCCTCCGCGAGACCACTTATTACCCGCTGCTCTGCGTGGTTCAGATGGCCAGCGCGGAAGACGCTGTCGTGGTCGATACGCTCGCCGAGGGCATCGACCTCACGTCGTTCTTCGACCTGATGGCCAACGAGGCCGTGCTGAAGGTCTTCCACGCTGCCCGGCAGGACATCGAAATCATCGTGCACCGCGCCGGCGTGGTGCCGCATCCAATCTTCGACACCCAGGTCGCGGCCATGGTGCTCGGTTATGGCGACAGCATCGCCTATGACCAGCTCGTCGAACGCGTCACCGGCCACCGCCCCGACAAGACCCACCGTTTCACCGACTGGTCGCGCCGCCCGCTGACCGAAGAACAGCTGCATTACGCCGTCTCCGACGTTACCCATCTGCGCGACGTCTTCGCCAAGCTCGATGCCGATCTGAAGAAGCGCGACCGCAGCGACTGGGTCAGCGAGGAAATGGAAATTCTCACCTCGCCAAAGACCTATGATTTCCATCCCGAGCGCGCCTGGGAGCGGCTGAAGACCCGTGTCCGCAAGCCGAAAGAGCTCGCGGTGCTGATGGAAGTCGCGGCCTGGCGGGAACAGGAAGCGCAGAGCCGCGATGTACCGCGCTCGCGCGTGCTCAAGGACGATGCCGTCGGCGATATCGCGACCCACGCGCCGACCTCACTCGAGAAGCTGGCCAATCTGCGTTCGCTGCCGAAGGGCTTTGATCGCTCCAAATGGGGCAGCGACATTGTCGCCGCCGTCCAGCGTGGCGTCGCCCGCGACCCCGCCACATTGCCAAAGATCGAGAAGCCGCGCGGCAATTCCAACGGCGCAGCCACCGTCGAACTGCTGAAGGTGTTGCTGCGGATGACCTCTGAGCGTCACGCCGTCGCCAGCAAGGTCATTGCGACCGTGGATGATCTCGAGCAGATCGCCACCGACGACAATGCCGATGTGGGCGCCCTGCACGGCTGGCGGCGTGAGCTGTTCGGCGAGGCTGCACTGGCGCTCAAGCATGGCCGCCTTGCCTTGGCGATGGAAAAAGGCCGGGTGATCCGGGTGGATCGCCCCTAATATTCTCATTCATCCCTCACCCTGGGGATGGCGCAAACATCTCATGGTTCGAGACGCGCGAAGTCGCGCTCCTCACCATGAGGACTCTCCCCTTTCCAACGACCGCCGAAGTAGTGCAGAAATGCGCTGCAGCCGGTCAACGGCCATTGTTCTGGGGAAGCGTCATGAAATTCGTCACGATCTCTGTTGGTAACGCAGCACATCTGGGCGCCGTCCTGAAAGACGGCCGCATCCTCGATCTGGCGAAAGCAGCAGCGGGCGATGGCGCGTTCAAGGATCTGATTGCCTTGATCGAGGCGGGTGACGTTGGACTGAAGATTGCAGAGCGACTGGTCGCCTCAGCTGACAGCGGCGAGTTGCCGAATGCAGTCATCAGCGCGGCAGATGCGACACTGCTGGCGCCGATCCCCTCACCGCGCAAGAATGTCTTCTGCGTCGGCAGAAACTATATCGAGCACGTCAAAGAGGGGTACCGTGCGCGCGGCACCGAGGTGAAGCTGCCGGAGTATCCGCAGATCTTCACCAAGCCGCCAACTGCGGTGATCGGTCCCGGCGCCAATATTCCGCTGCATGCCGGGATCACCGAGGTGCTCGACTATGAGGTCGAACTGGCCGTGGTGATCGGCCGTCGCGGCGTCAATATTTCCATGGACGATGCGCTCGACCATATCTTCGGTTACACCATCATCAACGACGTGACCGGCCGCGACCTGCAGCGCCGTCACGACCAGTGGTTCAAGGGTAAAGGCCTCGACGGCAGTTGTCCGATGGGACCTTGGGTCGTGCACCGCGACGATATCCCGGACCCGCAGGCCCTCGACATCTCGCTGACGGTGAATGGCGACCTGCGTCAGAACTCCAACACCAAACACATGATTTTCCCGATCGCGCGGATCATCCACGATCTCTCCCTTGGCATGACCCTGGAGCCTGGCGACGTCATTGCGACCGGTACGCCCTCTGGCGTCGGCTACGCCATGACGCCACCGCAGCCGCTCAAGGCCGGTGATGTGGTGAAATGTCAGATTGAGGCGATCGGCACGCTGGAAAATCGCGTCAGTCAGTAACTCGGCGCCCTGCACGTAGGTGGCTCCGCAAATTGTTCGGCGAAGCAGCACGGGCGCTCAAACTCGTCAGACGCGCACCGGCGATGGGAGCGCCGCGCTGCAATCAGTAGCATCATTCAGAATGAGCGGCGGTGGCTATCGCCTGACGATCGAACCGGACTTCCCGACCAGTCGCGCCAGCTGCTTGAAGCGGCTGCCGACACGATCGGCGACGAGATCGACCATGCGATGCTCGAAGACGAGCATCATCTTGCGATCCTTGGTGGCGAAATGCGTGGCGGGCAGCACGCCCGGCCGCGCCGCCGAAATGAGATGCGCGACCCTGAACAGCGCACCGAGCAAGCGCGCACGTTCAACCTGTGCCGGCGAGACAAGCGAGCGGACCAGCTCCGGGGGCTCGTTCTCGGTGCTGAATCCTGCGTAGCGGTAGTACACACAGAGCGCGAGAAACGCGCGGCCGTGATGATCGACCGAACCGAAATTGCCGTTAGTGATCAGACTGAGCGTCTGCTCGCCGCGATGATCCGGATGGACGCGCCAGCCGATATCAGACAACAGACATGCCACCCGGCGTAGCCGACGATCCTCGTCGGTCTCTTTGAGCTTGGCAACACGGACGAACCGATCACTCCACTCACTCAGCTCCTGCGCGTGGCGCGCCGAACGCGACAACAACTCGTTCATGGTCTGCGCGGCGCCGACCAGACCGTCTTGCATACGCTGCGCTTGCGGCAGCATTTCGTACAGCAAGCCTTCACGGACGCCATAGGTCGAGAACACGATGGTTTTCGGCTTGGCAGTGCGAATGACATATTCAAGTACGAGTGCGGCGTAGACCAGCAGCGGCTGGCGCTGTTCTGCGATGGCTTCGATATTGGCGAGAATGTTGGCTGTTGCGAGCCGGCGCAAGCGGCGTACGAAATCGAGCGCCTCATTGGCCGGGATCGAATAGCCATGCATCACACGAAGCGGGTAGCCGCTCTGGATGATGTGCAGCCGCGCCAATGCACGCCAGGTACCGCCGACCGCATAGAAATTTCGGCCCACGCCCGCCTTGAGTTGCGCGACGTCAGCCAGCGCCAGCCTGACGATGCGTTCGGCCTTCTTCGGTGATTTCTGTGAGGCATCCTGCAATGCGAGACTACCGAGCGGCAGCGTCACGCCCTGCCGAACCGCATTGCCTTTGACATCGATCAATTCGAGCGAACCGCCCCCGAGATCGCCGACAAGGCCGTCGGGTTTGTGCACACCCGAAATCACGCCCAGCGCCGAGAGCTTCGCTTCGCGTGGCCCCGATATGATCTGGATCTCGCAGCCACAGATTTTTTCCGCTGCTGCAATGAATGCAGGTCCATTGCTCGCATCGCGCGCCGCAGCGGTTGCGATCGCATAGACGCGACCAACCTTCATGACCCTGCACAGCGCATGGAAGCGCCGAAGGGCCGTCAGCGCCTTGTCGACGGCATCCTTGGCCAGCAGCCCGGTGCTCTGCACTTCGCGGCCGAGACCGCACAGCGCCTTTTCATTGAAAAGCGTGACAAGGCTTCGCGTCAGCGTCTCGTAGACAACGAGACGCACCGAGTTGGAGCCAATATCGATGACGGCGACGCTGGTCGCGCGTTGATTGACACGCGCTACCACGCTGCTGGTTCCTTACGAGGATTGGTGACGCTCCGAACGGCGGGTGAGCCGGCGCGGGGATGATTTCTCAAGCGACTTTCCACGGCCAGACAGACTCGGATTCGTCATGAAGTAATTGTGCACATTGAAGGGTTCCTCGCCCTTCGCTGCCTTCATACGCGTTGACGATCCATCCGGCAACAATTGCCAGCTCTGTTCCGTGTCCTTCAAATTGGCCACCATGATCTGCTCAAGCACCTGGGTATGCACCGTGGGGTTCTGTAGTGGACACAGAACCTCGACACGGCGATCCAGATTGCGCGGCATCATGTCGGCCGACGAGATATATACCGCCGCCTTCGGGCTCGGCAGGCCATAGCCCATGCCGAAGCAGTAGATTCGACCGTGTTCGAGGAAGCGGCCGATGATTGACTTGACGCGAATGTTCTCGGACAGGCCGGGGACCCCAGGTCGCAAACAGCAAATACCACGCACGACCAGTTCGACCGATACGCCGGCATTCGACGCCTCATAGAGCGCGTCGATGATTTCGGGATCGACCAGCGAATTCATCTTGAGCCAGATCGCACCGGGCTTGCCGTTGCGGGCAAACGCGGCCTCACCGCGGATGTGTTCGAGCATACGTCCACGCAAGGTCAGCGGCGACACGGCCATCTTCTCGATGTCGCTCGGCTCAGCATAGCCGGTGATGTAGTTGAACACGCGAGCGGCATCGCGGCCGATGATCGGGTCGGACGTAAAATATGACAGATCGGTGTAGATGCGCGCGGTGACCGGATGATAGTTGCCGGTGCCGGTGTGGACATAGGTCGTGAGCGAGCCGCCCTCGCGGCGCACCACAAGCGACAGTTTCGCATGAGTCTTCAATTCGAGGAAACCGTAGACTACCTGGACACCGGCGCGCTCGAGATCGCGCGCCCAGCGGATATTGGCCTCTTCGTCGAACCGCGCACGCAGTTCGACGAGCGCTGTCACCGACTTGCCGGCTTCCGCAGCTTCGACCAGCGTGCGCACGATCGGCGAGTTGTTGGAGGTCCGATACAGCGTCTGCTTGATCGCAACGACGTCCGGATCGCGCGCGGCCTGCTGCAGGAACTGCACGACGACGTCGAAGGACTCATAGGGATGATGGACGATGAGATCCTTCTGGCGGATCGCCGCGAAGATATCACCGCCATGGTCGCGGACGCGTTCCGGGTGGCGCGGCACATAGGGCACGAATTCCAGATCGGGCCGATCGAGGCGCGTGAGCTGCGAGACCTCGTTCATGGCGAGGATGCCATCGACCAGCAGGATTTCGTCGTCAGACGTAGCCAGCGCGCGCTGCACGAAGGCACGCAGTTCGGCCGGCATGCTGGCTTCGATTTCGAGCCGGATCACCGATCCCCTGCGCCGACGCTTGAGCGCCGTCTCGAACAGCCGGACCAGATCCTCGGCCTCTTCTTCGACTTCAAGTTCGCTGTCACGGATGATGCGGAAAGCACCCTGCCCCTGCACGGTGTAACCCGGAAACAGCCGCGCGATGAACAGGCCTGTGGCCTGCTCCAGCGTGATCAGGCGAACCGCGCCATCCTTGCCGGGGGTCGGCAGGCGGATAAAGCGATCGATCTTGCCGGGCATGCGGATCAGCGCGTTCATCGTCTTCCCGTCGGACACCCGCGACAGATGCAGCGCGATGGTGAAGCCGAGGCTGGGGATGAACGGGAACGGATGCGCCGGGTCGATCGCCAACGGCGTCAGCAGCGGGAAAATATTGTGGAGGAAATGATCCTCGATCCAGGTCCGGTCGGCCTTGCTGACCTCCTTGCCGTCGAGCAGCACGATTCCGACATCGGCCAGCATGCCGCGCTGGTCGCGCCAGATCGCCTGCTGGTCGCTACCGAGCTTGGAGACCGCGCTGTTGATCAGCACCAGTTGCTCGGCCGGGGTCAGGCCGTCCGGGCTGCGCTCGCTGATTCCCTCGCGGACCTGCGCCTTGATGCCGGCGACACGGACCATGAAGAATTCATCAAGGTTGTTTGCGGAAATCGACAGGAAGCGGACCCGCTCTAGCGCCGGATGGCCCGGATTAACGGACTCCTCAAGGACGCGACGATTGAAGTGCAGCCAGGACAGTTCGCGATTGATGAAGCGCTCGGGACCTGATGCGACCACCTCTGCCGGTTTCGCTTCACCCTTTTTCTCTTCAATAACAATCTCTTCTGCAGAGTCCATGAGACAGCAATCCATCCAGTTCAAGCAGCGCTATAGTGCCGGCAAATCACAGCGGACATTGCGTCAATCGCGTGACACTTCAATGACATTGAGGAACCAGCCCGCTTCGCCGTCAAGCATGGTTTGACGCGCTTCGTGAGTTCAAAGGCTAAGTCAGGCGTCGCGAAGCAGTTCCGCGGCCAATGCGCGCGTTACCGGGCGGCCGAGCCGAAGCGCCTCGCTATCCAGCAATTCCACGGTATTGCGGGCGGCGGCGAATGTGCGCTCGATGCGGCTGGCGACATAGCTGACCACCCCCTCATCGATGCTGAGCTGGCGGTCGGCGCAGAATTTCACGATTAGCGCCCGAAACAGCCCGTCATCCGGCGGCATCAGATTGACCACCGGGATTGCCCGAAGCCGCGACCGCAGATCGCGCAATTCGACCTCCATCGCGGCGGGGGCGACCCGAGCCGTGATCAGCACATAGGCGTTGTCCTGACGTGCCAGATTCAGCAGATGGAACATCGCCCGCTCATCGAAAGTGCCGGCGTTGAGATCCTCCACCACCAGCGCGTTGGTCACCAGCTCGGCCGGAACCGTCGCGGCAGTCAGACTGTGCGCCATGGTGGAGCGCGCCCCGGCCTCCTCGGCCCAGATCGCCGCCAGATGGCTCTTGCCGGAGCCCTCGGGGCCCACTAGCAGCATCACCCGGTTCGGCCAGTCGGGCCAACAGTCGATCAACCCCAGCGCCTCGGCATTGGCCGGGCCCTCAAGGAAGTTGTCGCGGGACAGGCTCTCCGCATGGGGCAGCGCGAACGCCAATTGACGGGGTTGGACGCGGGCGACCACGCAAATACTCCTGCCGGCTGCGCCGGCGAATGTCACGAAATACTGGTTACTGGGGCTCTTGGCCGGGTTCGATGGTGCTCATGTGTCGCATCCACTCGACGAGATAAAAGGACACAGAGAGCAACGTCAAGACGGTCACAAAACCCATCAAAATCAAATCGTAAGGCGAGGATTTGAAACCAAATCCGAGGGCGGCAAGGACCAGGGCTGCGAAGGCCACCTGCGCCACCGTATTGAGCTTCGATACCATCAGCGGCTTCATCGGCATCGGTTTGCCAAACAACCACGACACAATGACGGCGCCGACGATCATGATATCCCGCGACACTACGAGAATCACGATCCAGCGCGGAACTGCCCCCCATATCCCCAGGGACACGTAGATCGAGACCAGCAGCGCCTTGTCGGCCAAAGGATCAAGCAGCGCACCGAGTTCGCTGGCCATGTTGAAGCGCTTGGCAAGAAAACCATCGATTGCATCGCTGACCCCGGCAATCACGAAGATTGCAAAGGCGACCTCCATCTGGCTCGACGCAATCGCCCAGACGATCACGGGCACCAGCAGAATGCGCCCGAGGGTGATTAAATTGGGGATACTCACGCGGCGCTTCCCGGCTCCGGCCTGTTTCGCAATCCGAGCTTGGGAGCTCCGACCGGCTTACCGGCTACATAGTAATCGGGATAGCGTTTACGAGCCATTGCGCAGGCGGGGATTCCGACGTAACCAGCCGAAAATACACAGTTTCGCAGCTTCGCCAGGATACCCGGCATGACCGACAAGAAAAAAGGCCTCACTTACGCGGACGCGGGCGTCGATATTGATGCCGGCAACCGTCTGGTGGACCTCATCAAGCCGATGGTTCGCGCAACCGCCCGTGCCGGCGCTGACGCCGAGATCGGTGGCTTCGGCGGGCTGTTCGACCTCAAGGCCGCCGGCTTCAAGGACCCTGTTCTCGTCGCTGCCACAGACGGCGTCGGCACCAAGGTGAAGATCGCCATCGAGGCCGGCGTCCATAACGGCATCGGCATCGACCTCGTCGCCATGTCGGTCAATGATCTCGTCGTCCAGGGCGCCGAGCCGCTGTTCTTCCTCGACTATTTTGCTTGCGGCAAGCTCGACCCGGAAGCCGCCGCCTCGATCGTTGCCGGCATTGCCGAAGGCTGCCGCGAGTCTGGCTGTGCCCTCATCGGCGGCGAGACCGCCGAGATGCCCGGTCTCTACAAGGACGGCGACTACGACCTCGCCGGCTTCTCGGTCGGCGCTGCCGAGCGCGGCACACTGCTGCCGACCAAGGACATTGCCCCCGGCGATGCCGTGATCGGCATGGCCTCCTCCGGCGTCCACTCCAACGGCTTCTCGCTGGTCCGCAAGATCGTCGCGCGCACAGGTCTGTCCTATGCCGACAAGGCCCCGTTCTCGCCGGTGATGACGTTGGGCGGTGCGCTGCTGACCCCGACCCGGCTCTATGTGAAATCCTGCTTGCGCGCGATCCGCGAGACCGGTGCCGTGAAGGGCCTCGCCCATATCACCGGCGGCGGCTTCACCGACAACATCCCGCGCGTGCTGCCGAAGAACCTCGGCGTTCGCATCGACCTGCCCGCCCTCACCGTTCTGCCGGTGTTCAAGTGGCTGGCTGCCGAAGGCGACATCGCCGAACTCGAACTGCTGCGCACCTTCAACTGCGGCGTCGGCATGATCGCCATCGTCAAACGCGAGGCCGTGCAGGAGGTGATGGACGTCCTGCGCCAGGGCGGCGAAACCGTGTCGTTGCTCGGCGACGTCATAGAGGCCACAGGCGACGAGCGCGTCGTCTATGATGGGCATCTCGAACTCGAACTGTGAGGCCGTGATGCGTCGCGTCGCCATCCTGATTTCCGGACGCGGGTCGAACATGACCGCGCTGATCGAGGCGGCCGCAGCCGAAAGCTTCCCCGCCGAAATCGCCCTCGTAATTTCCAACAAGGCCGACGCGCCGGGCCTCGCCACCGCGCAAGCCAACGGCGTCAAGACGCTGGTGATCGAGAGCAAGCCATTCGGCAAGGACCGCGCCGGCTTCGAGAAGCTGCTGCAGGCCGCCCTCGACGACCACCAGATCGAGCTGATTTGCCTTGGCGGCTTCATGCGCCTGTTCACGGCGGAATTCGTTCGGCGCTGGTACGGCCGGATGCTGAACATCCACCCGTCACTGCTGCCGTCCTTCCCCGGCCTAGATCCGCATGGCCAGGCCCTGCGCGCAGGCGTGAAGATTTCCGGCGCCACGGTGCATTTCGTGATTCCGGAAACCGATGCCGGCCCGATCGTGATGCAGGGTGCCGTGCCGGTCTCCGACGACGATACACCGGACACGCTCGCGGCCCGCGTGCTCGACATCGAGCACAAGATCTACCCGCAGGCACTGCGATTGCTGGCGACGTCAGGCGTTCAGATCGTGGGTGAAGCGACCCGGACCAGCGCCGGTGTCTGCAGCGATGACAATCTCATTGCGCCATCGGTGATCTAGCCACTAGAGCGGTTCACGAATTTATTGAATCTGGAGGGATTCCGGTTCATCGGCGA